>JAJYPQ010000420.1 GCA_021795255.1 Pseudomonadota bacterium | reverse complement strand
GATCTCCGCTATACTCCCCCAGAGTTTCCGTGGAGGTGTCGTGGTAAACCATATCGGTGATCTCGTGGTAAGGCGACGTGTCGCACCGGCCGCGCGTTATGGGTTGATCGCCGCGGGCGTTGCTCTGGTCGTCCTGGGCGGGGCCGGGTTGTTCTGGTGGGGTGAGTCGGCGGCCGGCTATGATGTCGGCCACGCGGCGCGCGACGAGGTTCGCGCCCACGCGCGCATCGCGCATTTGCGGCACGAGGTAAAAAGGCTTTCCGCGCAATTGGCCATGAGCAAGCGTTTGCTGCAATCGGGGAATGTTGCCTACGCGGCACTGTCTTCGGCCTTGAAGAAGAGTGATGAAAGACGCATGCATTTAAAGGAGCGCCTGGGCTTTTATAAGACGGTCCTTGGGGCCTCGAAGACCGCGAAGCGTTTGGAAATCGACGGTTTCCGGGTGGTCCGCGCTGCGTCGGGTTGGCGATATCATCTGGTCTTGGTGCAGCCATTTGCCGCCAATCGCTGGATCAGTGCCCGCGTGCACCTCGCCGTTCAGGGGCAAAGTGCCGGCCGTTCGTCGGGCGCCTCGGCGACGAGCCTTGTTGATGTGCCGCGCGAGGTACACTTTAAATACTTTGATGAGGTCCGCGGGCCGCTGAATCTCCCCGCGAATGTCATTCCCCAAAAGGTTGTGGTCCGGGTCGTGTCGGGCGGGCAGGTGGCCACACACAGCTACCCGTGGCCGGACCCGACGCCTCCGGGCCCCCGTGAATGAGGATACGCATCATGCTGGAGAAGATGGGAAAGAAGTCGGGCGAAAAGCCCTGCAACACCATAGACACCCTGATCGGCGAGCAGACCCAGATTACCGGCAATCTGGTTTTTTCGGGCGGCTTGCGCATCGATGGCAAGATCCATGGAGACATTACCGCGCAGGGTGACGGCAGCACCCTGATCCTGAGCGAGCGCGGCGAAGTGACAGGGAACATCAAGGTCCCGCATCTCATCATCAACGGGATGGTCAAAGGCAACGTCCATTCCTCGGAACGCGTGGAGTTGCAGGCCAAGGCCGAGATCACGGGCGATATGACCTATAAGACTCTGGAGATGGCCCTCGGAGCCACGGTCAATGGCGGACTCATCCATGAAGCGGAGAAGGGTACCCCGAAACTGAAGGCCATAGGCGTCTCGGATCCGATCATATCCTAGGCCCGTTTGACCGCGCACCCGCGCGCGCGGATAATGGCTTGCAGCGAATTTACGAGGATTCATGAGTATGAACGAAGCCATTGCCACCGAGATGCCGAGCCCTCTCAATTTCACAGACAGCGCCGCTCAGAAGGTAAGGGAGCTAATTGCCGAGGAAAACAACCCGGCCTTAATGTTGCGCGTATTTGTTTCGGGTGGCGGTTGCTCGGGTTTCCAGTATGGATTCACGTTCGACGAGAACGCCAATGAGGACGATGCCCGCATCGATAAGGGGGGTGTCACCTTGCTCGTCGACCCCATGAGTTTCCAGTATCTGGCGGGCGCCGAGATCGATTATCAAGAGGGCCTGGATGGCGCCCAGTTCGTCATCAAGAATCCGCAGGCCAAGAGCACCTGCGGGTGCGGGTCGTCGTTCTCGGTCTAACGTTACCGGATTTAAGCGCAGTCCCCGAAAGCCCCTCCCTGCGAGGGGCTTTCCATTTGTGCCGACTACGCGGGGTAGAGGGCGCCCAGTACTACCGGATGACGGGCGCCGGTGACCGATGGGAGGTTGCCGGGACGTCCGGCAAGGGCCTCGCGCGCGAGCCAGGCAAACGCGGTGGGCTCGACCAGTTGTGGATCAAGGCCCAGCCGGGCGGTGGTCTGGATGGGGATCGCGAGGCGCGATGTCAGCGCCGCCATGAGGACTGGGTTTGCGGTGCCGCCACCGCACAGGTAGACCTCTTCGGGGCCCAGGGGAGCGAGCGCCTCGGTGATGGTGTCGGCGGTGAGGGCGACGAGCGTCGCTTGAACATTGGCGGCGCCCAGATCCCGGCCGAGCCGTTGCAGGCGGTCGTCTAACCACTTCAAGGTAAAATGCTCGCGCCCGGTACTTTTGGGCGGCGGGGCCATGAAATACGGGTCGTCTTTGAGGAGCGCAAGGAGTGCGCCATCCGCTTGTCCGCGGGCCGCGAGCCGCCCATCGGTGTCCTGGGGCGCGCCGGTCTGTCGCCTGACCCATCCATCGAGTAGGGCGTTACCGGGGCCGGTGTCGAACCCCTGCGCCACGGCGCGTCTATCCGCGGCGGGGATCACGGTGATATTGGCGATCCCGCCGATATTGACGATCGCGCGGGTGCGCGTGGCATGGCCAAACAGCCATTGATGGAAGGCGGGTACAAGCGGCGCCCCCTGGCCGCCGGCGGCCATGTCGCGGCGCCGGAAATCGGCGATGGTGGTGATGCCGGTGCGTTCGGCAATGCGCGCCGGGTCGCCGATCTGCAAGGTGAATGCGTGCGGCCCGCGTGGCCGGTGGCGGATGGTCTGCCCGTGGGAGCCTATGGCCGTGATCTCATGGGCCGCAAGCCCCGCCTGGCGATGGACCTCGGTGCTGGCGGCCGCGAATATCTCGGCGAGCTCGCCCTCGAGCGTGCCCATGCGGTCGATCTCGTTTTCTCCCGGGACCATGAGGGACAGCAGGCGCTCGCGCAGGGATTCGGGGTAAGGTTGGTAGCAGTGCGCGGCGAGCGCGACTTGCGGCGCGTCCTCGTCGAAGTGCACACAAACGGCATCCACCCCATCCCCGCTCGTTCCTGACATGAGCCCGATGTAGTGATGCGCGCTGGTCTTTCTCCTGCTCGGCATGGCCGCTATGGTAACCTTGGCGCAGCTCAAGGAGGTAGTGATCGTGAAGGCAGCTATAGAGGAGGCGTTGGCCATCATCCGGATGGGCACGGCCGACATCGTTTCCGAGCCGGAGTTACGCGAAAAGCTCGCCCTTGGCCGGCCTTTGCGCATCAAGGCGGGCTTCGATCCCACTGCCCCCGATTTGCATCTTGGGCACACCGTGCTGTTGCGTAAGCTGCGCCAGTTCCAGGACCTCGGGCATACCGTCTTATTTCTGATTGGGGACTTTACGGGGCGGATCGGCGATCCTACGGGCAAGAATGCTACGCGACCGGCGCTTTCGGCGGAGGATGTGGCGCGTAACGCCGGCAGCTATGAGCAGCAGGTCTTTAAAATTCTCGACCGCTCGCGTACCGAGGTTGTGTTCAATTCGCAATGGATGGAGGCCCTCGGGGCCTACGATCTTGTGCGCTTGGCCTCGCATTACACCGTGGCGCGTCTTTTGGAGCGTGACGATTTCGCAAAACGCTACGCCGACCATCAGCCGATCGCCGTCCACGAGTTCCTCTATCCCCTCATACAGGGCTATGACTCCGTGGCGTTGCGCGCCGACGTAGAGCTCGGCGGCACCGATCAGCGTTTCAATCTCCTCGTGGGTCGCGAGCTCCAGCGTACCTATGGGCAGCCTCCGCAAGTCGTCATTACGCTGCCCATCCTGGAAGGCACCGATGGCGTCCAGAAGATGTCTAAGTCGCTTGGCAACGCCATCGGCGTATCCGACGACCCCGACACCATGTTCGGCAAGGTCATGTCGATCTCCGACACCCTTATGTGGCGATATTTCACCCTTTTATCGCTGCGCCCGCAAACCGCGCTAGACGAGCTCCGCCGATCTGTGGATAATGCCGCCAACCCACGGGATGTGAAACTCGCGCTAGCCCATGAGCTTGTAGCGCGGTTCCATGGCGCGGCCCAAGCCGATAGCAGCCAGGAGCGTTTCCTGGCCGTGTTTAGCCGAAAGGCTTTACCGGAGGCCATCGACGAGCGTATGCTTACTATCCCTTCGGAAGGACTTGGGATAGCACAGGCGCTTAAGGGCGCGGGCTTGGTCGAGTCGAGTTCCGAGGGTTTGAGACTCATCCGTCAAGGCGGGGTCAAGGTGGATGGGGAACGTGCCGTCGAAACCTTGGTCTTTCAACCGAACACGGTGAGGCTGGTGCAGATCGGAAAGCGGCGTTTCTTGCGATTGCAGTTTCGTGAAAAAGGCGCTTGACGGACCAAACCAACTGCGTATAATGCGCGTCTCTTCCAAGGGTGCCTTGGAAACGCTCTTTAAAAAATCGGATCAAGTAATTTGTGTGGGCGCTTTTGTCGAGCCGGGTCTTCAA
>JAJYPQ010000036.1 GCA_021795255.1 Pseudomonadota bacterium | reverse complement strand
GTCATCTGCGCGCCGATCGTCTGGTCCATCCGTCGGATGTGGCAGGCGTTACTCGCATGCTCCCTTACGCTTAACGCAGGAGTCTTCCCATGCCACGTGTAAAACGCGGAGTTACTGCCCGGGCCCGGCATAAAAAGGTCACAGCGCTTGCTAAGGGCTATCGCGGCGCGCGCAAGAACGTCTTTCGGGTCGCCAAGCAAGCGGTCGCCAAGGCTGGCCAGTACGCCTACCGGGATCGGCGGGATCGGAAACGCCAGTTTCGGGCGCTCTGGATTGTGCGTATCAATGCCGCCGCCCGTGAGTGCGGGTTGAGCTATAGCCGTTTGATGGATGGTTTACGGAAAGCGTCAATCGCCATTGATCGCAAGGTATTGGCCGATATCGCGGTGGCCGATAAAGCGGCCTTCGCGGCCCTTGCCGAGAAGGCCAAAGCCAGCCTCTCCTTAGCCTAAGAACGCACTTTAGGCGATGGGCGAGCCGTTCGTAGAAAGGCTTGAGCGGCTCGAGAAGGAGGCGGTTCAGGCCCTGTCGAGCGCGTCCGATCTGGGCGCGCTCGAGGCGTGGCGCGTGCGCTTCCTCGGAAAGAGCGGCTTGCTCACTGAGGAATTGAAGCGGATCGGGACGCTGTCTCAAGACGAGCGGCCGCGCGCCGGTCAGCTCGTCAATACCCTGAAGAAGGCCTTGGACGAGGCGCATGGCGCCCGGTTGGCGGTGCTCGTCGCCGATCAGCAGAAGGCGCAATTGAGCGCCGAGGCCGTGGATGTCACGCTTCCCGGACGGGGTCTTAGCGTGGGCAGCCTGCATCCCCTGACCGCTGCTTTGCGCCGCATCGAGGATATCTTTGCGGCTCTTGGCTTTAGCCAGGCAAGCGGCCCCGAGGTCGAAGATGAGTTCCACAACTTCGAGGCCCTCAACATCCCGGCCCATCACCCGGCGCGCGCCATGCATGACACCTTCTATCTCCCAGACGCGCATCTCCTGCGGACCCATACCTCGACTGTTCAGATCCGCTTCATGGAGAACAATAGCCCTCCGTTTCGGATCATAGCCCCGGGGCGCGTGTATCGCGCCGATTCCCCCGACCCTACGCATAGCCCGATCTTTCATCAAGTGGAAGGCCTGGTGGTGGGCGAGGGCATCCATATGGGCCATTTGAAGTCGACCTTGCATAAGTTCCTCGAAGGATTCTTTGAACGGCCCCTGGATTTGCGTCTGCGCCCCTCGTATTTTCCTTTCACCGAGCCCTCGGCCGAGGTCGACGTGAGCTGTCTTTTGTGCGGTGGGGAGGGCTGTCGCGTCTGTAAAGGTACTGGTTATGTCGAGGTCCTTGGTTGCGGCTTGGTCCATCCTGCGGTCCTAGCACGGGTTGGGATTGATGCCGAACGGTTCAGCGGGTTTGCGTTTGGCATGGGCGTCGAGCGGCTTTTGATGTTGCGTGACGGGATTCCCGATCTGCGCCTTTTTTACGAAAACGATCTCCGATTTTTGCGAAGCTTGCGGTGAGCGCGTGCGCATAAGCGAACAATGGTTGAAGGATTGGCTGGACACGAAACGGGACTTTGCCGAGTTGCCGGCCTATTTGGTGCGTGGTGGCTTTGAGGTTGAAGGATCGGGTACGGCTGGGCCCCCGCTTCCCGGGGTGGTGGTGGCGCGTATCGAAGAGGCAATAGCCCACCCCGATGCCGAACGCCTGCGGGTCTGCCGGGTGGATTGTGGAGAGGGGGTCTTGCGTACCATCGTGTGTGGCGCTGCCAACGCCCGGCCCGGTCTTTTGGCGCCCTTGGCTTTACCGGGCGCTGTGATCGGCGAACGGACGATCGCGGCCGCCAAGGTCCGCGGCGTGCATTCAGAGGGCATGTTGTGTTCCGGTTCGGACTTGGGGCTTCACGACACCGCGGGCTTATGGGAACTCCCACCGGACGCATCGCCGGGACTGTCTTTAAGCGAGTACTGCCATTTTTCCGAGCCGTATTTTGAGATCGCTGTCACCCCCAATCGCGGCGACTGTTTGAGCGTGAAAGGCATGGCCCGCGAGATCGCGGCCTTGACCGGAAGTCGTTATCGAGCCCCCAAGCCGCGTATCACGCGCGTACAAGGTCTCGCCCCCCGCATTTTGGTGCACGACGTGTTCCGCTGCCCGCGCTACTGTGTCCGTGAAATCGTGGGCTTAAGGCCCGACGCCATGAGTCCGGCCTGGCTTGTGGAGCGTTTGCGATTGAGTGGCATCGCCAGTCGCCACCCGGTCGTCGATGTGACGAACTACATTATGCTGGATTTGGGTCAGCCCTTACATGCCTTTGATAGCGGCCTCGTAGCGGGTTTTTTGGAGGTGCGCAGGGCGGCCGCGGGGGAGACGCTCACGCTGCTAGACGGGAGCACCCCGGCTTTAATGGCAGACGATTTGGTGATCGCCGATCAGGAGGGTCCGGTCGCTTTGGCTGGCATTATGGGCGGTACCCGGACTGCGGTCGGACCTAAAACGGAGACAGTTTTACTCGAAGCGGCGTACTTTCGTCCCGATACGCTCTCGCGGAGCGCGCGTCGCCTGGGTCTTACCACTGAGGCCGCGTTGCGCTTTGAGCGCGGCGTGGATCCCGAGCTTGCCAGCTTGGCTTTAGAGCGCGCGACGGCGCTTATTATGAAGATTGCCGGCGGCCGCCCAAGCCCCATGGCCGAGCATCTGGCCTTGGAGGAGTGGTCTAATTGCGAGCCGATCAGGTTACGTTTTGCCCGTATCCAGCAATTGCTGGGGGTTCCCGTGCCGCGTATTCAGGTGAGCCGGTTTCTGAAATCGCTCGGAATGGCGGTGACTGGATCGCACGGCGACCTTCTGGTGACGGTCCCGCGTTTCCGTTTTGATATCCAAGGCGAGATCGATCTCATAGAAGAGATTGCGAGGCTTTGGGGCTACGACCATATCCCGGCCGTGGAACTTCCCATGGCCCCACAAACGCCCGCGCCTTCTAGCCCAGGCCTGCGCCGGGCGGCAGACCTGCTTGTCGACCGCGATTACTTTGAGGCCGCGACCTTAAGTTTAGTGGACCCGGCGGAGCAGGCCTTATGGGGGTTTGCTTCACCCGTCTTGTTGCGTAACCCGCTGGCCGCCCCATGGGCCCAGTTGCGCCCCAGTCTGATTCCCGGACTCATGGGAGCCGCCCTCCATAATCGCCGTCGTCAGCAGGGGCGGTTGCGGTTTTTTGAGGTCGGCACTTGCTTTGCGGCGTCATCGGCCGGGGTCTCTGAGGTCACCAAGGTGGCCGGACTGATTCTCGGGCCGGTGCTACCGGAACAGTGGGGGGTAAAGACCCGGGCCGTGGATTTTTTCGACCTGAAAGGCGAGGTCGAGGCCTTATGCGCTTTGGTCCAGATAATGCCCCAGACGCTGCCTCGCGATTACCCTTTCCTTCAGTCCGGTCTATCGGCAGCTATAATCATAGGTCAGGACACGGTGGGGTGTTTGGGGGCCGTAAGCCCCGAACTGCGCCGCAGATGGGGGCTCGAAGAGCCGGTTTTTGTGTTTGAAATGGAGGCCCGTCTGCTGGGCGCCCGGGGGCCGAGACGGGCCGAGGAACCCTCGCGTTTTCCATCGGTACGTCGTGATATCGCGCTTGTGGTCGCGCAAGAGGTGACGGCCGGCGCGCTCTTGGAAACCGTCCGCACGACCGCCGGCGCGCTTTTGCAAGATCTTGTCCTTTTTGATGTTTATCAGGGCGAAGGCCTTGATTCTGGAAAGAAAAGTCTGGCGTTGAGCTTGACCTTACAAGACTTCTCGCGCACTCTTACTGATGAGGTTGTCGATAAGACCATAGCGCACGTGGTTTCTGCGCTGGAGGCGGCCCACCGCGCACGATTGCGGCAATAACCAGAAAGTCTGGCGTCAAAGGGAAGGGACTATGGCACTGACAAAGGCGGACCTCGCAGAGGCGCTGTTTGAGGGGTTGGGACTGAATAAGCGGGAAGCCAAGGAATTTGTTGAGCTTTTTTTTGAAAAGATCTGCGAAGCCTTGGGTGAAGGTGAACCTGTGAAGTTGTCCGGATTCGGAAACTTTGGTATTCGGCATAAAAATCGCCGGCCCGGGCGCAACCCCAAGACCGGTGAAGAGATACCGATAGCGGAACGACGGGTAGTGACGTTTCGGGCAAGCCACAAACTGAAAGAACGGGTAGACGTCCATGCTCGATCCGGGGGATAACTGCGAACTGCCGCCGATCCCCGGCAAGCGCTATTTTACCATTAGCGAAGTGAGTGAGCTGTGCGCCGTCAAACCGCACGTACTGCGCTATTGGGAGCAGGAATTTCCGAAGTTGCAGTCGGTTAAACGCCGGGGCAACCGGCGTTACTATCAGCACCACGATGTCCTTCTGATTCGCGAGATCCGTTCGCTCTTGTATGTCGAGGGGTTCACGATCAGTGGGGCCCGGAACCGGCTCACGCAAGAGGGGCAGGGGACTCATGATGGTCGCTCGGAGGCCCTAACCCTGTTGGCCGAAGGTTTGGAGGAAGTCCGAGCCTTATTGGCACCCACCAGTGCCACGTGGTCATGATCTCGTCATGCCGGGCCCCTATACCACATTGATCGATCCGAAGACCGTAGCCGCCCATATGCATAAGCCTGGGTGGGTCGTAGTCGATTGTCGTTTTGTTTTGACGGCCCCAGAGATCGGGCGTCAAGATTACAATCGCGGCCATCTGCCAGGGGCGTTTTATGCCGACTTGGAGCGTGATCTTTCTGGTCCGCGTACCCCGGGGCTCGGCCGGCACCCCTTGCCGCCGCTCTCGGCCTTTCAGGCCACCCTGGGTCGTTGGGGTGTGAGCCAAGACTCCCAGGTCGTGGCCTACGACGAAGCGAATTCCGTGTATGCGAGTCGCCTATGGTGGCTTATGCGGGCCTTCTGTGGCCACCAAGCGGTCGCAGTTCTTGATGGAGGGTTCGCGGCCTGGAAAGGCCAGGGGCTCCCTGTGTCGCAAGAGGTGCCGATCTTAAGCCCGGCTGGGCCCTACCGCGACGGCCCGGCGCGGGCCGATGCGACCTTCGACACCGATGCCGTCTCCGCCGTGGTTGCGGGTCAGGTCCGGCGGCTCTTGATCGATGCCCGTGGACCGGAGCGCTTTCAGGGGCTTGTGGAGCCCCTTGACCCGGTGGCTGGACACATCCCCGGCGCCGTGAATCGGCCATTTGACGAGAATCTTCGGGCGGATAAGACCTTTCGTGGCCGAGATGATCTGCGCGCCGCCTTTGCGGCGATCTTAGGCGCGCACCGCCCGCAAGAGGTTGTGCATTATTGCGGCTCCGGGGTATCGGCCTGTCATAACGTGCTTGCGATGGCGGTTGCGGGTTTAGGAGATACGGCGCTCTATCCAGGGTCTTGGAGCGCCTGGGTCAGTGATGCGGGTCGCCCGGTCGCGCGCGGCGCCTAAGGACCATTCCCCATCCGTCGGTCCCCGAGAGTATCCCTTTTCTTGTGAGGGGGCGTCTGGCTGCCTATCTCGCTTTTTGTGATAATAACTAAGACGCTAGGCTGACGTGCTAGCATGATTCCGTTTTTGCGCGACCCGTTCTTGGGTTGGGCCCTATAGTCTCTGAAGGCTTATGAAACTCTACGACCTCGAACGATCCGGGAACTGCTACAAGATTCGTTTGCTGTTGGCCTTGTTACGGCTTCCCTACGAACGGATAACGGTGGCTTTGGACGAGGGCGTTCAGCGCCGCCCCGAGTTTTTGCGCTTGAACCCGCGCGGTCAGATACCGGTATTGGTCACGGACGAGGGGACCGCGATTTGGGACTCGACCGCTATTCTCGTGTATTTGGCGCGCCGGTTCGGTGGTGACCATTGGCTGCCTACGGAGCCTGTCGCTATGGCACAGGTCATGCAATGGTTGGCGCTCGAACAAAATGAGGGACGCTACGGCACGGCGCGGGCCCGTGTAATCGCTTTAAAGATAAAGAGCAGCCTTGGGCAAACGGGAAGCCTTGAAGAGTCCTGCGGGCTTGCCGAGGCGGCCTTTAAGATCTTGGAAGCGCGACTGGAAGCGGCGCCCTGGCTTGTAAGTGATCATGTCACGATTGCCGATATCGCCTGTTACCCCTATACCGCCCTTTTCCCGGAAAGCGGCCTGGGGCTTGACGCCTACCCCGCTATCCGGGCCTGGTTTCAACGTTTGGAGGCACTGCCGGATTACATCGCCTTACCGCGCCGTCCTATAGGGCAGCCCTAAGATGTTAGTGACTCAGGAGGTTCCTGGGACACGGGCCCCTTTGCCCGCTCTTTGCGGGTCGTGTTGGTCCAAACAGCTACTCGCAGGAGACTGACACAAATGATCGTGGGGGTGAGTTCGTGCATGTTTTAGTGACGGGGGGTACGGGTTATATCGGCTCCCATACGTGTGTGGCCCTGATGGCGGCCGGGCATGAGGTGGTCCTTTGGGATAATCTCTACAACAGTAGTCCCGAGGTCGTGGATCGCATCGCGGTCATTGCCGGAAGGCGGCCGACCTTCGTGCAGGGCGACGTACGCGACCGCGTAGCGCTTGAGACGCTTTTTGCGAGTCAGAGGTTTGACGCAGTTATTCACTTTGCTGGACTGAAGGCGGTCGGCGAGTCGGTGCATAAGCCGCTCCTCTACTACGATAATAACGTCCATGGCACCCTTGTGTTATTGGAGGTAATGCAGAGGGCCCGCGTCAAGATGTTCGTTTTCTCCTCGTCTGCGACCGTGTACGGTAACCCCGCGTCGGTCCCCATACGCGAGAATTTTCCTCGAACAGCGACCAATGCTTATGGGCGGTCCAAGATCATGATAGAGGATGTGCTCGCGGATCTGACGGTGTCGGAGGCCGGCTGGCGCATAGCACGCCTGCGTTACTTTAACCCCGTAGGTGCGCATGAAAGCGGGACTATCGGTGAAGACCCGCGCGGTACACCGAGTAATCTTATGCCGTATATCTGCCAAGTGGCGGTTGGGCACCGGAATCATGTTCACGTATTCGGGGGCGATTATCCCACGCCGGACGGTACCGGCGTTCGCGACTACATCCATGTGATGGATTTGGCGGCTGGCCATGTGGCGTCACTGGCTTACCTCCGTGAAAGCCCCGATATGTTGACGGTGAATCTTGGTACCGGGCAGGGATACTCGGTTCTGGATATGGTGGCGGCCTTTAGCCGGGCCTGTGGCCACCCGATTCCTTACGAGATCGAGGCCCGGCGTGACGGTGACATAGCGGCCTGTTGGGCCGACCCCGCGCGTGCCCGCGCTCTCCTGGGTTGGAGTGCTCGCTACGGTTTAGATCGCATGTGTGAAGACGCCTGGCGTTGGCAACAACACAATCCAAATGGCTATTCATCTTAAGGCCACCAGGCCGTTCCGGGGAACGGATGTCAAGGCGTCAGTCATAAGGCGGTTCACAAGAAAGGGAGACCGCCCGCTGTCCGATCGAGGCCAAAGAGGCTAAGGGCTTGATCAACCCAGCGGACAATCCATTTAAGGATCGCGAGATTTTGTCCAAGAGTTGGGTCCATTTCACTCGGTAGCGCGCGTGGTGATCGCTCGGACCTCAAAGCGTAGACGCAGAAAAACGGTATCGTCGGAGCCCCGCCGTTACTGGCGGGATAAGAATGCCACCAGCATCGACGGTGTCACTAGCGACATGGTCGCGAAGAACGACGATCCGTGCTCGATAAAGTGTTTAGTGTGCCCAGTCTTGCATCATGAAGGTCTGGTATTCGACCCGCTCCATATCATGGTCCAGCCACACAAGTCCGGTCAGCACACAGATGAGCAGCGACAACGCAAAGCCGTAGCCGTAATAGTAAAGCCCGAGGTGCGTACTAATAATGGTCAAAGTCAAATTAAGGCCAAAGAACATAGCCGTCAATGCTACCACTCGCCGCCGCCGGTCCAGGTAGAAAAATATGTTGAGGATGCCCATCAATGCGACCTGCAGGCTTGCACCGACGACATCGACATTGAAAAGTGGCACATAGAGCCCGGAAATTCCGAAGAAATGCAGTACTGATGGGCCGACGACGAAAGCACATAAAGCGGTAATAGACTGAAGTTTTATGATATCAAAAACGCCGTTACGTGCACTTGTCACCATGCCGTTTCGCATGTTGCGAATATGCGAAAGCGTACCGCCTTCGCGCACGGCTTGTTAGAATCGATCGTAATACTCGACAAAGTCAGTCTCGACCCGCATCAAAAATACTGCCATACCGGGAATGATGGACAGATAGGCCAGGAAGATCGGTAGGTCGTAGATAGCCGATGCGCGCAACGGACCAATGATGGCCTGACTCGTCACGGGGGTAAACCAGAACACATATTTGTCAGCCCAGATCGCGGCATTATAAAGCAGGCCACTGGCGAGTAATGACCCATAGAGGCGCCCGGGTCGCAGGAAGTCAAAGGCTATGAAGTGCCGTGAGTAATATTGGCGGTAGACGACCGCCAATAGCCCGGTGAAAAGCAGAAACTGGCCGAGAAGAAAGGCAAACAAAAGGCCGATAAGGCCAAACGGTCGTAACAGCAGGCCAACGCCGAGAGTCGCACCATAGGCAACCACAAACGCCGCAACGATCGCGCGATAATGTTTGAGGCCCGTCAGCATGACTGCGACCACCCAAACGCCACACAATAGCGTGAAGGTCGCGGCCAATAGCAGGCGATAGACGAATCCCTGGGCCGGGAAAAGCGTAAAGCAGACGATGAGGGCGGCGATGGCGCCGAATCCCATGACCAAAGTTAGCAAGCCATTAAGGTTTGGCAGCACCACATCGTGTTCGCGGGCAAACAGACGGTCGGCCACGTAGCGTGTAAACGCCAATTGAAAGATACCGGAAAATATCAGGCTCGTTGAGATCAGATAGGTCACCGACGTCTGGAACTCACTCACCAGCGCGGCCGGGATGACGTGCTTGATGCTCAGTATGCCGAGCAACACCACGCCGATGATCGATACCACCCAGGGGCCGGCACCGATGATACCAGCATAGCTATAGGCCTTGGCGATACCTAAATAGTCGTCGTGACGTAAAAGTTTACGTAGTTCAAATCCGATACCCGCCACAATTCCTCCTCAGTTTCCCGGCGCCGTTACCGGATCGCGGGCGTCAGAAAGACCGTGCGTCTCGGCATAGAGGGCGCGGTAGCGCTCGAACATCAACGTTTCGGTGTAGTACTGCTCCACGCGGACCATAGCCGTCTGCCGCGCTTGTTGCCAGCGAGCGCTGTCCTGGAGAAGCGCCAGGGCTGCTTGGCTCAGCGCCAGCGGATCAGCAATCCCGACAAGGGCGCCAGCGGCACCCAGCGCCTGATCGGCCGGGCTGTCGCCGAGGATCAAGCGGCGGCAAGCCCCGACGTCGGTGGTGACCGCTGGCACGCCGGCCGCAAAGCCTTCGAGAATGACAAGCGGCAGCCCTTCGCTGATGGAGCTTAAGACGAGTAGTGAAACCCGCGGCAGCACTTCGGCGATACGCTGAAAACCGGTAAAGATGATGCGACCGGTCAGGCCGAGGCTTTCGACGAGATTACGGCATTCAAGTGCATATTCCGGGTCTTCGGACTCAGGGCCAACGATCCAGCCCTGGGCGCTCGGTAGGGTGTTGACGACGGCGTGCATGGCCCGGATGAAGGTCTTGACATCCTTGATTGGAGCGACCCGACCAAGGAGGCACAAAACCGGCGGTCGCCCTTCGTCATGTGCGGTACGCAGGCGTGCAAGCGGTGCGATATTGACACCGTTGGGAATAACCAGACTGCGCGTCGGATCGGCGCCATCTGTAATCTGCCGTGCCTGAGCCTCGGGAAAAAGCGCCACGGTCCTGTATGCGGCGTCATAGCACAGGCGCCCCAGGGATTCGAAGAACCGGATCCACAGCTCGCGCAAATAGCTAATCTCGCTCGGATCGCGCTCAAAACGCGAACGTTGATCGGCGATCCAGGCCGCGTTCAGCAGGTCTATGCGCCGTTCCTTAGTGTAGATCCCATGCTCGCTCAGAATCATGGGCCGTCGCGTGTGCCAACGCAGCAGCGCGCCGAGCAGTCCGGCATAGCCCGTGGACACAGTGTGATACACCCGGGCCGGGATCAGGGTACGTGCGATCTGCGCCAGCTGCCAGATCGGTAGGTGCATATTGCGCACCGTCCAGAAATAGTCGACGAACGATGGGTCTGTGCAGCGCTGTTCATACATGGCGGTAATATGGCGCCAGCTTTCCTCACCGTAGAGGAACTCGCCGAAACTCAAGCCGACGCCTTTTTTCAGATAAAAGTCGAGATTTTGAAATTCCGCCGGTAGCGGTGTCCGAGCCCGCAACGGCTCATGAATGGCATGCAGACAGCGTGCGGCCTGGGCGCTGGGCGGCGGCGTGCGCCGCTCGGGAGCGTGCTCGGTCGCCGGTGCGAATAGATAATGCGTCTCGACGTGTACAAGATTAGCGGGAAAGACGTATTGGATGGCACCGTAGTCTTCCGGTCGGCTACCGAGGAACACCACTCCGAAGCGATATTCCGGCATGCCCGTGATCATCTGGTTCACCCAGCTCGAAACACCACCGCTTACGTAAGGGAAGGTTCCTTCGAGTAACAGCACGATATCGGCGTCGGTTGCGCGGGGCAGGTCGATAGTCATAAGGGGGCCATCCAGAATCGGGCCACCGGCCCGATGTTGGGGAGATCAAGAAGCGCCGGAAAGCGCGCGGTGAGCGCTCGCAGGCCGCGCATGTCGCGCAGGCGGAAACGGGCCTCCGCCAGATAGGGCAGAACCTGGCCGGGCGCGGTGTGCAGTTGCAGGGCGCGTTCGAGATGATCGCATGCCGCTAGGCTATCGCCGTCCATCAAAGATAATCGCCCGAGCAAGACATAGAGCGGCGCGTCATCAGTGAGTACGGCGACCGCGAGCCGCGCATGGCGGCGGCTTTCGCCAATGGCATGAGCCCGCAGATGGTCGCGTGACAGATCCTGATACAAAAGCTCCCAGTACAGAAGGGCAATCCGTTTGTCCGTCTGCGCAAGCGTGATGCCGCTGGCCCCGGTCCGCAACTGGAGCTGCTGGTTTATGATCTCGAGCAGGTCGCCCTCGCGCTGATCGAGGAGGCCGTAGGCGAGGAGGCGCAGATCCTCGTGAGGGTGGCGTAAGGCTTCGCGGATCAAAGGCGCCGTCTGGCGCGACAGCCGCGGGTCTAAGGCCAGCAGGGCCCGGACACTGCGGTTGGTGCTGCTCGAGGGTGCCCGCAGGATAGCCCAGGCGCCGCCGGCGCCCATGTGTGGGTCGCGGCCGCGCATCTCGATCGTAAATGGCGGGATGCGCACAATCGCAGGGTCGGGGCTAGCGCGTAGGTGCACGAGTCGCGATAGGCCGCCGGCAATGACCAGACTCGCAAGCAACCCGAACCCGGGTATCCCGGCCGTCAATACGCCAAACAACCACGCGGCGCGCGGTTCGCGGTAGCGTGCGGGCAACAGCGTCGCCAGCGGCCGGGCCATGAACAGGGCCAAAAATCCATTAGCGACCCAGATGAGGGCCAGCACGGTGCCGCCGGAGAGGTGCTCAAAGGGGACGTTCAATCCCTGCCGCGAGGCCGCGGACAAGCTATAGCGTAGGAGTTCAGGCAGCATCGGGGGTGCCAATCAACGCCGTCAGGACCGCTGCGGCCTGGGTTTTTGTGTTCAAGCTCGCGGTGCGAAATATCGCGCCGCCTGGGTTGGCGGCCGTGGCGCCGCTTTCGGTGAGCCGCGCCTGCGCCCGGTGAATGTAGCCAGCCGCGACTGTCTCATTGCTAAAGGGCATAAGGGTAACGAGGATCACTAGGTCGTCACGCTCGGTGCGCCACGTGATGTCAAGGCCGCGGGCCAGGGCCTCGAGATCCATGATCATTTTTCCGCGACTGACATGCGGACTCAAGGTTACTGTCACTAGCGTACTTTCGAGGCCGAGCGCTTGCGCAACGTGTTGCAGTTTCAAGACCTCGGCGGCGAATCGTGGGGGGCAGTCGGGCCACTGGCGCGTTATGGTCTGGCAGGTCCGCGCGGCCCATATCTCGTCGGCAAAGTAGGCGAGCAGCACACTGACGGCCAGCAAGTTTTCCTCAGTCAGAAATAGAAAGGGCATTTCCGCCACGACTAAAAGTCCGATCAGGGTGCCATCAGCGGCACGTGCTGGCACCGCCACCAGATAGTCGCTCTGCTCGCCGTCTTCGAGGGTGTTGACGGCCCAGTAAGTTGTGACGCGGTCAGTGAGACAGCGGCTCACGAGCACGTCGTCCACGGCCAGCGGCGGCATGGTGCCGATGGTGGCGGTCGCGACCGGGTCTAAGATCCCCTCATGGGCGCGATAAAGGGCGGCGCGCTCAAAGCCACCATGATAGGTCGCCAAATGTAGCAGGCGCTCGCCCACGACACCTTCGATAGCGCCCGCGTTCGCGACTAACGCGTGCCGCAGGTCGGCCAAGGAATCGCGCAGCGTCACCGGTTTGCTTATCACGCTTTGTTCAAGCCGATCATGGGACAAGCGTGTGATGTGCAGCGTGCGTGTGAGCCCCTCCAGTTGCTGATCAGCATATTCGGACTGTTGTTCGGCGCGGCGCAGGCGCAACATCCACGTTGAACCATACTCACCGCACAAGAGCGTCAACACAAAGCCGCCCAGAAACTGGCCTTCTGGCCAGGCCGGCGTCACCAAGGCGCCCACACGATTGGCGGCAAACGCCAACACCAAGACTGCGGTCGACAGCGCTCCGGGCCCCAATCCATAACGCAAGGCCACCAACGCTGGCGCCAGCCATAGCCACGGAAAGGGTTCCTTAAACAAAAACGGATCCTGTGGCCGCAACGCGTAGGTCAGCAGCAGGGCGATCAGCGGAATGGCCACTGCCTCGAGCCACGCGCGTCGGCCAGGTCGGGCCCCAGGGAAGCGGCCGGTTATCACGGCAGCAGCCTATTGAGCATGGCGTTGACGGTGTCCTCGGCCAGTACGCCGACGCTTTCCCGCGGGTTGCCGCTGCGACTGCCGGTGGCGGTCCAGAGTGTCTGACCCGTACGCACATCGACGAGGTTCAACGTCACAGCAACTGCCGGTTCGCCGTCGAGGCCAATCGTATAGCGCCATTCTTCGACCGAACCTTCCATCGCGTAGCGGGCGCCAATGCGACCAGCGCGCGCGAGCGCGGCAGGGATATTCGGTAGGCGTTCAAGCGGCAGGCCATTGCTTGCACCGGCATTGACGACGAGGGTGTGAGCCAGTCCATGGGTCATAAGCAGACTCGTGGTGATCGACGCCGCACGCTCGCCGGCCCCGGGTGTGGTCGTGTAGTTGGCAAAGGGCAGCACCGCCGTAGTCGCCGTGCGCACAATCGCCGGATGGGGACTGGCATGCAAGGCATCGGTTGCGCATGCCGAGAGCGCGGCGGCGGCCGCGACTATCGTCAAGTTTCGCAGGATTTTCATACAATTTCCTCAGGGTTTAAAGAGATAGGTGTACCGCACGCCGACATACTGCGTGCGGTTGTTAATGCCCAGGCCGCCTTGGCCCCGATAGTAGTAAAAAGCCAAATGATCAGGGCCGAAGACCGGTAGGGCCACGCCGACCGTCAAGTCGTAGCCAGCGTGGGTGACGCTATTATCGAAGATATCAAGATCGGCAAACGGCCGCAGGTCAGGCGCATAATGACGCAGGTAACGAGCGCCGAAGCGGAGGTCGACGCTCCCCTGGATAAAGCTCTGCGGCACAAAAAAGCCAATGCCGTTTTCTCCATTGGGTACCAAAGGCCGCAATTGCTGTGGCAGCGTCGTGGTGCCTTGGTAGCGGGCGACCTCAACGCCACTACCGACGGTAAAGTCGGGGTAGTCGAGACGGAATTTATGGGCATAATCGACGGCCCCGATCTCGCCATCGGCCAGAAACCCGCCGCCTTGCGCCGCCAGCCTTCGGTAGGCAAGCCGCACCGTCGTCGAGTCACGAGGTGTCCAGGCACTTTCGGTCCGTACTGTAAGGCCGCTGCGCGTGCCGGCGATATAAAGCGAGGGAAGATCATAGGCACGCTCCTTCAAGCGTCCGGTGATATGCACGCGGGTATCGGCCGACAACCGGGTCCCGTAGTCGATTTCCCCGTATAAAAAATGCGTCAGTGCTGTGCGTTCACCAACGCTGATGGCGTAGTGCCCGGACGTCTGCTGGGTAGCAAGCATCACCTGCGCCGAACGGTCCGTGGCCGGAACCATAGCGATCAAGCTCGGGTTGGTCACGCGCTGGCTATTGTTGTTGGCCTCGACCCCGATCGCGAAACCCGCAGTCAGAAAATGGCGAACTTGCACGCGGCTCATGATGGCCGCGAAGCCGGAACTGTGCAGGACCTGGAAACGGCCACCGATGTTGTCGGCCCCGGCCAGCAGCAGTTGTCGGTTTTGGCGCACCAACGGCCAGTCTTCGCGACTTTCGCTGAGGCTATTAAAAGCTAAGGTCTGCGCGCGCGGCAGTTCGCCGCTCCGGCGGGCGGCGGTCACACGATCACTGCGCGGCAATACGTCGCTGTCAGTGGCGAGGAGGTGGGCGATGGTGGTGGCATCGTGATACGCCAGGGCTACCGCCAGGCGCGCCCAGGGCGGCTTGCGGTCGTGAGCGGGGTAGGTCAAAAGCCACAGTCTGGCCAGTGGGTAGGCCGAATGGGTCAACGCGTAGCTTAAGATCGCGCCCCGCCCACCGGACTTGGGGTGTGTGGCCAGCGCTTGCATGAGCGGCACGGTCTGGGGGGCTATGGCGAGATCATAGGCAAGCCGCGCGCGTTCCCGCAGCGCGTTGCGAGCCGCCTGCAGACGAGGATGGGTGGCGATAATATCCCACGCGCGCCGTTCGAGCTGTATTGCCTCGCCGGTGCGCCCCTCCTTGCGTAGGGTATCGGCACAGGCGAGCAGCAGCGAGGGGTCGCCTGGGGCGCGGCGCAGCAGCGCAAAGAAATACGGCCGTGCCAACCGGGGATTGTTGAGCGCCAAGTAACTTAATCCATATGGTGTCCATAATGTCCGATCGTGGTCGACCCAGGGCGCCCAGCGGGGCAGTACGCGCGCCAATTCCTGCGCATGACCGGTATCGACCAGGAACCACAGGTACGAGGCCATGACCGCATCGTCATCCGGGAACTTCGTCAGTGCTGCCTGATAGGCCCGCTCGGCGCGGGCATTCTCGCCCTTCAGGGCAAAGTAGCGGGCATAGCCAGTCCAGTAGTATGGGTTGGCCATCAATATCTGCCGCTCCGCCGGGGTCACCGCGGCAAAGGTCTTGATCAGAAGCCGGCGGGAGCCTTGTTGCTCGGCAATGCTTAGCATCGCGAAGAAGAAAAACGGGCGCTGGTAGCGGCGTAGCCCAGTTTCGGCCATAACGAAGGCGGTACGCGGATGGCGGCCCTTGCTCAACAAAATAAGATGGACTAGGTCGCCGCGCGTAGCTAAGCCTTCACGGTAAAGGATGTGGCTCGCGTGTCGGGCGATCGGGAAGTTCTGGTAGAGCCACGCCAGCGCGCCTAGCGTATGCCAGTAGGCGAAGTTCTGATCGGCAATACGGTGGCGGTGCCGGTAGAGGAGGTGATAGGCCGCACCGGTGTGGCCGGCCAGATACAGAAGTGAGGCTTGGGCAAGTAGATCGCGGGCCGACGGACCATAACGATGCTCGTAGCGCTTGAGTATGACCATCTCGCGTCGGTTTTCGCCGAGGGTGTGGTAGAGGACGGCGATCTCCCAAAGATAGCGCCGTCGCGGGCGCGTGCGGAGCGCCCACTGCAAAAGTGCGATGGCATGACGGGGATGACCCTGAAGTTGGTAGATCCCACTCATAGCAATAATCAAATGATGATTGGGGGCAATCCGCAGCTTGAGCGCGAGTAAGGCCGTCAGTCGCGTGAAGGCCGACAGGCCACTGGCCAGGGCAATCGCTGGTTTTAACGCTGCGGTATCGCCGTGCAACGCCAGATAGCTCAGTTCGCGCAAGGCTAAGCGCTGATGACCCAGCCACAAGGCAGTGCGTGCGAGCCGTCGCCGCCAGAGCTGGCTGTGCGGACGGGCGCGCACGGCCGCGACCGCAATCCCGCACGCATCGGCGACCCGATGGTCGTTTAGAAACACATGGAATGCTAGCGTGTAGTCGGCGGTGTTATAGGGCTCGTGAGGCAGCGGAATAGCGGCGGCCGTCAGCGGCAACGGGGGGGGCGGCAGCGCCGCCGAAGGCAGTGCGGTCTGGACAGCC
Source organism: Pseudomonadota bacterium (assembly GCA_021795255.1). The sequence continues at coordinate 1,866 of JAJYPQ010000036.1, read as the reverse complement.
GTCGCAAGCGGTGTGATAGTCAGCAGGATCCAGGCGCTGGCCGCGACTATGGTGCCGATGCGTTTCACGCGTTGCGGATCTGCGTCAGTTCGCGGGCGTAATGAGCGGCCACCCCCGGTTCGTTGGCGCGTTCCGCCAGCACCACCAAAAACCGCAGCACGCTCGTATTGTCCCATAATGCGCCTAGGTTGGCGCGGGCAGCACGCACGGCGCGGTGCATCTCGTTATGCCGTTCGAGGGCCTCAAGGGCGTGCTCGAAGTAGTATCGTTGGCGTGCCGGTGAGCGCGCGAATGCCTGGGCCCCGAAATAGAGCGTGGCTGCCTCGCGGTCCCGTTGCAGGCCAATCGCGGCACGGGCGGCCAGTCCGTAGTAGCGGGCGCGCCCGCTAATATGTTGGGCGGCTAATTGCTCGTAGATGGCGATCGCGGTTGTGCCATCGTGCAGGTTGATCGCGTCGCGGGCCAGTTTCTCAAGCCGCAGTCCGTGGACCTCAGTCCGCAGGGCCGGGGTCATGAGCCGCAATTGATGTTCGCCCGCACGCCGTGCCGGGCTGCCGGCGGGGTGTGAAAAGGTGACGGCCAGAAGATCGCTGTAGGTGAGCCAACGCACCGCCTGCCGATAGAGACGCGTGCTGGGCACCTTGATGAGTGGCTTCAGGGTTCGGAGGGCCTGACTGTAGTGGCCGGCGTCGATCTCGCGACGCGTCAGCAACAGCCGCAGATCGTTGTTGTTGGTCGAGGCCAGCAGCGCCTGCATAAAATAGAGGGTGACAGCGCCATGGCCACTGGCGCGCACGCGCGCCATGAACGCCTGCGGATCAAAAAGGATCGCCAACGTGAGCAGGACGCCCGCCGCTAGGCCGAGCACAAGCCCAAGCGGCGCGAGTCGCTCCCGCTCAGGGGTGTGAACAAATGACGGAAAAGTGGCCATAGTATTGATCCAAGGTGAAGGTCGTAAGAGATCCCACGGTGTGGGTAGTCACCGCCTGACCGTTGGCCGTGATCCGGCAGCCAGCGGCACCGCCCAATTGTACGAAGAGTGGCAGATGACCACGCAGCCCGAACTGCCAGAGGCCGGCAGACCGGCGACTGAATGTCAGGGGCGCGTTGGCGTCGCGCAGATACGGCTGTTGCGGTCGTGTGTGACGGAGCACTAACCGCGTGCGGCTATGGGGGGCGATCGTGATATAACGCACGCGCAGGTGGTCATTGAAACCAGCGACCCCCACCGAACGATGCAGGTCCGGATAGCCCATGGTGCGCGGAATCCGCAACTCCTGGTCGGCACCGTTGGCGGTGATCAGCCAGCCGTGGCGAGTACGGGCGACGACGGTATGGTTGAAATCGACGGCAATATGAGCGAACTGGCTCAGAAAGACCGGTGTCGTCGGCTGGCGCACCGCCCAAGACAGTACCGTCTTCAGTGCCCTCAGACCGGCGACGCGCGCCCCCGAGTAAAAGTGGTAATAGATATCGAGCGGTTTCAGTCGCCGCGGGCGGTCGGTGAGGCGAAAGGTCTGGAGGGCGCGGATATAGCCGTAGTAGAAGGGACTCGTCCAGCTGTGTGTATAGACGTTCTCATCTTGCATCGGTGCATAGACCTGGAAATAGCGACCCTTCTGGATGCCCAGTCCGCGGACCTTAGTGAGAAACGGTTTGGCATTCGTAATGGTGGCGCCGCCCCCATTAACGTTGGTAAGCCCGATCTTATAGGCGAGCGCGACTGCACGAGCGTCCGGATCGCAGTCACCGGACCATTGGAGGACCTGGACCTTCTTGCCCGGTGGGGCGATGTGGTGGTTGAGCCAGTGCGCGGCCCACACCACCTCTTTGCGGACGCTAAAGCGCGTGTAGCCGGGCACTGGG
>JAJYPQ010000035.1:1959-18223 GCA_021795255.1 Pseudomonadota bacterium | reverse complement strand
AGACTGGGGTATCGAGATTGGGGGCGGTCTTGGCGAACTCGCCGGGCGGATTTGGCGAATCGGACTCATGGGACGGGGGAGTAATATCCGAAACGTAACGCTGTGCCTTGAGGCGCTCAAGGCCTCTCTTCTGATATAAGATCCTACCCGCCTGCTTCCGGGTAGGCCACTGAGAGTTGCACCTCTTTGTGCGGCCCTGGCAACTGAAATCCCCCCTTTTTTTGGCGGCCGACATTATTCTCTTGTTGGACCGCCGGCGTTTGCCAGCCCTCTTCCCTGGGCGGTGGCGCAGGGTCCTGAAATCTCTTTGCGGGCTTCAGCCCGGAGCCGCCTTTCAGAGCGTTTGGCCCACCGCCGCAAGGGGCTATTGGTCGGCGGCCGGTCGCAGAGCTTTTCGTAGATGTAGGCGGCCCGGCGTGTCGGCCACGGGAGGTTACGCCCACGGGCCTGCGGTTCAGGCCGGTGGATATTCGCCACCAAGGTCGGTATCGTTACGCGTTAGGAGCGTGTATGGCTGGCACTGTCTATATCAAGACATATGGCTGTCAGATGAATGAGTATGATTCGACGCGCCTTGCGGACCTTTTGTCCGCGACTCACCAGTTGGTTCGCGTCGATGACCCCTCTTCCGCTGATGTGCTACTGATCAATAGCTGTTCTGTGCGCGAGAAGGCGCAGGAGAAGCTGTTTTCGGATCTCGGACGACTAAACGAGTGGAAGCTCTTGCGTCCGCACGTAGTCATAGGCGTGGGCGGATGTGTGGCGAGTCAGGAGGGGGAGGACATTTTGCGCCGGGCGCCGTACGTCGATTTGGTGTTTGGGCCGCAGACCATTCACCGCGTCCCGGCCCTGTTGACCGATGCGTTCGCTAAAAAGCCGGGAGTCGATATCGCGTTTGTCGAGATGGAGAAGTTCGATAACCTCCCCGAGCCCCGCGCTGACGGGCCGCGGGCATTTGTTTCGATCATGGAGGGCTGTAGCAAGTATTGTAGTTTCTGCGTCGTTCCCTATACGCGTGGCCAGGAGTTCAGTCGGCCTTTTGACGACGTTCTGGCCGAGGTTGCGGCCTTGGCCGAACAGGGCGTACGCGAGGTGACGCTGCTCGGACAGAACGTCAACGCCTATAGGGGGGCGCGCCACAATGGCCAGACCGCGGACCTTGCCACCCTTATCAGCTACATCGCGGAAATGGATGGCATAGGACGGATTCGGTTTACGACGTCCCACCCGGTGGAGTTTAAAGATAGCCTACTAGACGCCTTCGCGCGTGTGGAAAAGCTCGTGAACCATTTGCACCTGCCCGTCCAAAGCGGGTCTGATCGCATTCTCGCGCGCATGAAGCGCGGACACACGATAGCGGAATACAAAGAGAAGATCGCGCGTTTGCGTGCTGTACGGCCGGACATCAGCATATCGACCGACATCATCGTCGGCTTCCCAGGGGAGACCGATGCAGATTTCGAGGCTACGCTTGCCTTGATGGAAGAGATCCGCTTCGACCTCTCTTATAGCTTTGCCTATAGTCCGCGGCCGGGAACTCCCGCGGCCGGTTTCGCAGACAGCGTCGAGAAGTCTGTCAAAGACGAGCGCCTTGCACGCCTACAGCGCCTCAACTTGAATCACGCCGTCGACATCAGCCGTGCTATGGTCGGGCGCATGGCCCGAATATTGATCGACAGGGAGGCGCCACGCGGACGCGGCGATATGTCCGGCCGGACCGAGAACAACCGCGTCGTAAATTTCCCGGCGGAGGACGCGGACCTGATAGGCCGGTTTGCCACGGTTGAGATTACCGATGTGAGACCCAATTCCTTACGGGGACGACTCGTGGCCGTCGAAGCCGACGTATTTTCGTCTATACTGGAGTAAATAGAGGGCGCCTATCACTTTGAGCACCACACTCCAAGCCATTCAGTTCAGTGTCCAGCCCCCAGACAGCGAGCGACTGTCGCGCCTTTGCGGTCAATTAGATGAACACCTCCGCCAAATCGAGGGCAGCCTTGAGGTTGAGATTGCCAATCGCGGCAACCAATTCCGCATTACCGGCCCTCAAGATCGCGTGCGCCATGCCCAGCGATTGATTACAGCTCTTTATGATGTCACAGGGAAATCCCAAATCATTACACCTTCGGGGGTCAATATGGCGCTAAAGGAAGCTTCCAGAGTGCGCGGCGACAACGAACCTCCGACCGAGCTTCGCACGCCGAAACAACGCGTGTATGGACGGACAGATGGCCAGCAGGACTATATCCGCAAGATCTTGACCCATGATGTGACGTTCGGGGTGGGCCCAGCGGGGACGGGAAAGACATATCTTGCCGTCGCCTGCGCGGTCGAGGCCCTTGAGACCGGGCGCGCCCAGCGTCTCGTGCTGGTGCGTCCGGCGGTCGAGGCGGGGGAACGACTAGGGTTCTTGCCCGGCGACCTTGAGCAGAAAGTCGATCCGTACCTGCGGCCGCTCTATGACGCTTTGCACGATATGCTGGGGCCGGAACGGGTCGCCAAATTGATTGAAAAGAGCGTGATCGAGGTGGCGCCGCTCGCCTTCATGAGGGGGCGTACCCTCAACGAATCCTTCATTATCTTGGACGAGGCGCAAAACACGACCGCCGAACAGATGAAGATGTTTCTCACCCGCCTTGGTTTTGGTGCGACCGCTGTCATTACCGGGGATGCCACCCAAATCGATCTACCGCGCCCCGAGCTTTCTGGTCTGCGGCAGGCCTTGAGCGTCTTGAAGGGCGTCGATGGCATTGCGGTTACGCTCTTTGCAAGCTCGGATGTGGTGCGCCATCCCCTGGTGCAGCGCATTGTCGAGGCGTACGAGGCGCACGAGGCGCAGGAGAAGGACGCGTAGGGTGCCCCGTTTGCACCTCGATTTTATTCTTGCTTGCGGGGGACATGTTCCCCCGACACGGCCGATGCTTGCGCGCTGGTCGAAGGCCGCCCTGGCCGATCTTCATGGTAGTGTGCGTTTAGGTGTGCGGGTGGTGGACGCGCTCGAGGGTGCCGATCTGAATCGTCGTTACCGTGGTCGCGAGGGACCCACGAACGTCCTTTCATTTCCCTACGAGGAGAAAGACCTTGGCAAGACGCTGTTTCTGGGGGACATCGTGATATGTGCCCCGGTGGTGGCGGCCGAAGCGGTGGCGGCCGGCCGCCCGGAAAACGCGCATTGGGCCCATCTCCTGATTCACGGTATACTGCACCTACGCGGCTTTGACCACCACACTGATCAGGATGCACGTATTATGGAAGGACGGGAAACGCAGCTGCTGCAAAGTCTAGGATTCACAGACCCTTACCGTTGATTTTATGAGTCAAGACGAGCATACGCCCGGACCGGGACGGTCCTTTCTGGATCGACTTGGCCACGTCTTGTGGGGGGCGCCAGAGGACCGGGATGCGTTACGGGAAACCTTACGCGAGGCCCACGACCGCGGCTTGATCGGAAGCGATGCCCTGGACATGATAGAGGGCGTTTTCCAGGTCGCTGAGATGCGCGTGCGCGACATTATGGTGCCGCGCGCGCAGATGGACGTGATAGACCGCGAGGATCCGCCGGAGCGTTATCTTCCGCGCGTCATCGAAACCGGCCACTCCCGTTTCCCTGTGGTCGACGGCGACAAAGATAAGGTCGTCGGGATTTTGTTGGCCAAGGACTTACTGCGCTATTTCGACGGGGAGCTACGCGCGACCTTCAATGTTTACGATCTTTTGCGACCCGCCGTGTTCGTGCCGGAAAGCAAGCGTCTCGATGTCTTGCTCCGGGATTTTCGGACGAGCCGTAACCACATGGCGATCGTGGTCGATGAGTACGGCGGGGTCGCAGGCCTTGTGACGATTGAGGATGTCCTGGAGCAGATCGTCGGCGAAATCGAAGACGAGCACGATCTGGACGTGGATGACGTGATGATCATGCAGCGAGCCGAGCATGAATTCGTGGCCAAGGCCCTTACCCCGATCAAGGAATTTAACGAGTACTTCGGCACCCACTACCCCAGCGAAGAGGTCGATACGATCGGCGGCCTAGTCATGACGACGCTCGGGCGCGTACCTAAGCGCGGCGAGCGTTTGGAAGTGGGCGGCCTTCGGTTTGAGGTGCTCCGCTCGGATTCGCGCCGCGTCCATCTTCTGAAAGTGGTGCCCGTTGCCCAAGAAAGCCAAGTGGCCAGTTAGTGCGAGCCTAAAGTCTTGGGCCGGCGAGGCCCTGGCTTTAGTGTTCGGCGCGACTCTCAATCTCGCTTTTGCCCCCTACCGCTATCTCGCGGTGGCGCCGCTCATGCTGGCCTTATGGTATGGGGTTCTTGCTGGCGTCTCATGGCGGCGCGCGGGTTTGCGTGGCTTTCTCTTCGGAGTTGGGCTTTTTGCCTTTGGGGTCCCCTGGACTTATCTGACATTGTCTCGCTTTGGCGGCATGCCGCCTCCCATAGCCGCTCTTGCTTGCGCCCTTTTTGTGAGCGTGTTGTCTGTCTATATCGCCCTTGTGGCTATGGGGTTTGGGCTATTGCGAAGGGGCGACGGTTTTGATCCTTGGCTCTTTGCGGCGCTTTGGGTTGTGGGCGAGTGGGTGCGCGATGTTTTTTTGACCGGGTTTCCGTGGTTTGATCTAGGTTACGCCGCGAGCGCCGCTCCCTGGGTGTCTTGGGCGCCGGTCGTTGGGGTACTCGGTCTATCGTTTATTCTGGCGTTGACGGGGGCCCTGCTTTTTGAAGCGATGCGGGGACGCTGGCAAGGCCTTTGGCCGCTCGTCTTGTTCGCCGTTGCAACCCCCTTCGTGGCTCGAATCCGCTTTGTGCAGAGGACCGGCGCGCCGGTCACCGCATCGCTTGTGCAGGGCGATATCTCGCCTTACGCTAAATGGGATCCCCGCGAACGGCGGGCGATCATACGCCGCTATTTGCACTTGACGAGACAAGGAGAGGGCCGGCTTGTCATTTGGCCAGAGACCGCCGTTCCTGGGTATTCGCATAGTCTCCGGCGGCATTTCATACCGTTTTTGCGTCGCCTAGCGCGCGCGGATCACCGCCACTTTCTTTTTGGCCTCGTCGAGGGCAATCCCGATTTGGTGAATGGGCCGATCTACAACGCGGTCATGAGCGTCGGGCGTCACAATGGTTTTTATCGCAAGCGGCATCTCGTGCCTTTCGGGGAATATTTGCCATGGCCAACCCTCTTTGATCCGATTTTGCGTGTTCTCCATATCCCGATGTCCGGGTTCACTCCGTGGCGCGGGCGGGAGACCCCCTTACCGGCTTCGGGGGCCGATCTGGGGGTCTCTATTTGCTATGAAATCGCCTATGGATCGATCGTCACCCAAGCCTTGCCGCGCGCCACGCTCCTTGTGAATGTGAGCGACGACTCCTGGTACGGCCACTCCCATGAGGCGAGTCAGCAGCTGCAGATCGCGCAATTGCGCGCGGCCGAAGCCGGTCGCGATTTGCTGGTTGCGACTGACGACGGACAGACGGCCCTGGTGACACATCGCGGGCGCATCAGCGCGCGTTTGCCACCTTTTCGGGCGGGGGTGCTTACGGTCGTAGCCGAGCCTTACCGTGGCCTGACGCTTTATGATCGCATTGGAAACGATGGGGTCTTGGGTTTTGTGACTCTGATCAGTCTTGTGGCCGTGGGTCGGTCGGTTAGCGACCGCAGACGTGGCTAAGGCGCGCCGGAAAGCCGGGATGCGCGTGCAGCGCACAAAGGGCGCTTAGATCTCATCGCGGTTTGCCTCACCATAAGCCCGCTTGTGTCGAATCGTCGCTATTTTCCCCGCGAGAAAATATTTCGAATAGTGAGGAAAACGGTCCCAGCGTGTGCATCCTCCTTATCCCCGCTTCGTTTTTGATGTCCGAGGCGGCCGCAGCCGGTCTTATACCGCGCTTTCCCCCAAGCGGCTTACCTTGAAACGGTTATAGGCTGCCCGCATAAGATAAGGGGACGCGATAAAATTAAAGGGGGGCCGATGATCTTTCGACAATTGGCGGAGTCTTTGTCCGGTACGTATACCTATCTGCTTGGGTGCGAGGAGACGGGCGACGCCCTGCTGATTGACCCGGTTCTGCCCGCTTGGGAACGCGATCTCGCGGTGGTGAGGGGCCTTGGCTTACGGCTTACCTATACCATTGAAACTCATATCCACGCGGATCACATCACCGCAGCCCTCAAACTGAAGCGGGAAGCTGGCAGCCGCATCGCGGTGTCTGCTGTGGACGGGCTATTGTGCGCGGATGTGGCGCTTGTGGACGGGTCCCCTCTGGTCATGGGTTCCGTCTCTTTGGTGCCGCTACACACGCCGGGGCATACAGAAGGGCACTTGGCCTTTGTCGTGGGCGATAGGGTATTTACCGGCGATGCTCTGCTCATAGACGGGTGTGGCCGCACGGACTTTCAAAACGGGGACGCCACGGCCTTGTACGCCAGCGTTCATAACAAGCTTTTCTCTTTGCCAAGCGATCAATTAGTTTATCCAGGGCACGACTATAACGGCCGGCGGGTTTCAACTATCGGCCAGGAGCGAGGCCGCAATCCGCGCTTGGGAGGCGAGCGGACATTGGCGCAGTTCCTGGCCATCATGAACGATCTTCACCTGCCGTACCCTAAGTTTATCGACTACGCGGTCCCGGGTAATACCGCGTGTGGCGCGTGCCCCCCTGACTTGCCCAGTCATTTGCAGCAGTACTGTGAACAGATGCAGGAGAGCAAGCAAGGTTAATAACCGACGTCCGAGAGGTGGATTATGAGTTTTGTGAAGGCGGCACCCGATGTGTATGTAGGCTCGGCCCCGAGCGAAGAGGATCTGATGCGCTTCGCGCGTGAAGGTGTGCAGACGGTCGTGGACTTTCGTGATCCTTCGGAACGGAAGGGTCCATGGGACGGCCCGGCATTGGCGGCAAAAGCCGGGGTATCCTATGTCAACATTCCGGTTCGCGCCCCCAGCCTCTCCGAACGCCAAGTCGAGGAGTTGGGGCAGATCCTAGCCAAAGAGCCCGGGCGTTTCCTCCTGCACTGTGCCACGGGGCCGCGTGCCGAGGCCATGTATATCGCAAAGACCGCGCTCGACCGCCGCTGGGGGCCCTCGCAAGTCGCTGAAGAGGCGGGCCGTCTGGGGTTCCGTTTTGGCGGTTTGGAGCCATTGAAGGCCTTCGTGGCCCGCCTGGCGGCCCGTCACGGGGAACCGCCCACCCATGAGACCCGCCATTAGGCGATCTTGCGTCTGAGGGCCTGCCCAGGCGGCGTCTTGAGCTTCCGGTTTGCCCAAGAGCCGGACGCGGCCTCTGGAGCGGCCGACCTTTCGAGGCGACGCGAGACGCGCCAGGCTAATCCGTGGATAATGAAGGGCCTTACCTTGTCTTAAATTATTAGGTCCTGCATGTCGATGGATGAACGCTATGTGGCAGAACAGGTAGAGCGGGAGGCGCAGCGGTTCTGGGAGCAGGCGCAAAGCTTCCGGGCCAGTGAGGACTCGAGCCGCCCCAAGTTTTATTGCCTGTCGATGTTCCCCTATCCGTCCGGACGCCTGCACATGGGGCACGTCCGTAACTACACCCTGGGCGACGTCATCAGCCGCTGGCGGCGCATGCAAGGCCTGAACGTCTTGCAGCCCATAGGCTGGGATGCGTTTGGTTTGCCAGCCGAGAACGCCGCGGTTCAGAACGGTGTGGGACCGGCGCAGTGGACCTACGCCAATGTCGCCTATATGCGTGAGCAATTGAAGCGACTCGGCTTCGCCTACGACTGGAGCCGCGAGATTACCACCTGCCGTCCTGAGTATTATCGGTGGGAGCAGTGGTTTTTTACCCGGCTTTATCGCAAGGGCCTCGCCTATCGAGCGACAGCACCCGTGAATTGGTGTCCTCACGACCAAACGGTGCTTGCCAACGAACAGGTGATAGAAGGCCGCTGCTGGCGTTGCGATAGTCCTGTCGAGCGCCGGAAAATCCCTCAATGGTTTTTGCGCATCACGCATTACGCAGACGAGTTGCTCGCAGACCTGGCGGATCTGCCCGGTTGGCCGGAACGCGTGGCGACCATGCAAAGGAATTGGATTGGGCGCTCGGAAGGGGTAGAGATTCGATTCGAGGTCAAGGGCTATGGTCCGCTGACGGTGTTTACGACCCGTCCGGATACTCTGATGGGGGCGACTTACCTGGCTGTGGCTGCCGAACATTCTTTGGCGACGGTGGCCTCGGTGGGGCACGCCGAGTTGCTCCGTTTCCGGGACGAATGTCGTTTGAGCCAAACCGCGGAAGCGGCGCTTGAGACCATGGAAAAGCGCGGCGTCGATACCGGTTTACGCGCTATCCATCCTCTGACCGGGACCGAGCTGCCGGTCTATGCTGCCAATTTCGTCTTGATGTCTTATGGTGAGGGCGCGGTCATGGCCGTACCAGCCCACGACGAACGCGATTTCGCCTTTGCAAAGCGCTACGCTCTGCCTATTTCGCCTGTGATCGTGCCCTGGGACTTCGTGGGTGATCCCCATGTGTTAGTGACAGACGGGGCCTATACCGGGCCCGGCCGTATGGTGGATTCGGGCGCCTTTACGGGGCTTGCCTCAGAGGAGGCGCGAACGCAGATCATAGACGTGTTGGAGCGCGAGGGCTTAGGAACCCGGAGGGTCCATTTTCGCCTCCGAGACTGGGGCGTATCGCGCCAGCGTTACTGGGGCACTCCCATTCCGATGATCCATTGCCCCAGCTGCGGCATCGTTCCGGTTCCGGACCAGGATCTCCCGGTGCGGCTGCCCGAAGACGTGATGATAAGTCAGGGTAGCTCGCCGCTCGCTGAACGCCCAGATTTCGTGCATACCAGTTGCCCAGAGTGCGGGGGGGCGGCTCGGCGCGAAACCGACACCTTCGACACCTTCATGGAGTCGTCCTGGTACTACGCCCGTTATTGTGCGCAAGACAACGACCAGGCCATGCTGGATGCGCGGGTCGGCTATTGGTTGCCGGTCGATCAGTATATCGGGGGCATCGAGCATGCCATCTTGCACTTGTTGTATGCCCGATTTTTTAACAAGCTTCTGCGTGATGAGGGATTGGTGAACAACGCGGAACCCTTTGTCCGCCTCCTGACTCAGGGCATGGTGCTCAAAGATGGCAGTAAGATGTCGAAGTCCAAGGGAAACACCGTCGATCCCCAAGCCCTTATCGATCAGTATGGCGCCGACACCGCTCGGCTTTTCATTATGTTTGCGGCACCACCGGAGCAGTCGCTCGAGTGGAACGATGAGGCGGTGGCCGGCGCGCACCGTTTTTTGAAGCGGTTGTGGACACTAGCCAAGGCCATAGCCGGCCTTCCGAAACCTGCAGCCGACGCCGGAACCTCGGATCTCGTGGCCCTGCGCTGCCAAATCCATACCCTAGTCGACCAGGCCCTGCGCGACTACGAGCGCTATCACTTTAATACGGTCGTGGCGGCGTGCATGAGCGTGGTGAACATCCTCCAGAAGCTTGTGGATGAGCCAGCGTCGGAATCCTCTGTCAGCCTTCTGCGCGAAGGCCTGAGCTTTGTACTCCGCCTGTTGGCGCCCATTGCCCCCCACATTACCCATGCGCTCTGGGGCGCGCTTGAGCCTTCGAAGAGCGCCATCATAGACGCCCCGTGGCCGCAGGCGGACCCGGCCGCTTTGCGTCAGGACATGGTGCATCTCGTGATCCAGGTCAACGGCAAGCGCCGTGCTGAGATCGTAGTCCCCGTGAATAGCGATGCGGCGGAGATCGAGAAGCGCGCCTTGCGCGATGAGGCCGTTTCGAGAGCCCTCGAAGGCCAGTCGGTGACCAAGGTTGTGGTGGTGCCGGGCCGTCTGATCAATATCGTGGCGGCTGCGGCCGCTTCCCATTGAAGCGCGGCTATGCTTCGTCAAAAGAGGCTCGGTCATGAGTCGAGCGATGATGGAAAAGAGGGAAGGACTTTCATGCGATCCCTTCTAGGGGCACAGTCCACACGATCGCGGCACCGGCTGGCTGCCTTTATAGCCCTCTCTGTGACACTGGGCGGCTGCGGTTTTCACTTGCGTACCGGTCACGAGGCTGCCCTGCCGCCGGCCTTGTCGGTCATGCGTGTTACGATGCCCGGAAGCGGACTCAAGTATCCGGGCTTGGTTCTCGCGGTCAGTCGCGCCCTTCTTGATCGCGGTGTCACCGTCGTCAACAAGGGGAACGTGCCCTCGGTGGTGTTGTTGAGCGAAACAATGATACCGCTCATCGTGACCATCAATAGCAACGGCGGCGCTACCGGCTATCTGCTCGACTACGAGGCAACCTTTAGTCTTCAAGGCCCACATGGCCGGATTCTCATGGCGCCTAGCGCCGTGCGCGTGCAACGCGAGTATACTTTCGATCCTTTGAATATTTTGGCCATGGCGCGTGAGCAGACCTATTTGGAAAAGCGCATGCGAATATCTGCGGCTCGTCAGATTGTTTGGCGGCTCGCAACCTTTAGGCGGGGGCATGGTGTGCGGCCCGTGGCGCCTAAGGCGGCTCGGCATGCGCCTTAAATTCGAGGACTTAATCGCACGGCCGCGCGCTGTGCAAAAGGCGTATCTCGTCTGCGGGGACGAACCATTCCTTGTCGAGGAGGCTGTCGCTCATATCGTTCGGGGGGCCGAGGCGGCCGGCGTGTCCGACCGCCAACGAGTTTCTCTGGAGGCGGGCTTTTCTTGGCCGCGGTTTCGCGAGACCCTGGCGTCACCTTCACTGTTTTCGCCGCGCAGTCTCTACGAATTGCGAGTGCGAGAGGGCCGTGAGACCTTGGGGCGCGAGTTGCTCGCCTGTTTGCCGCTCTTGAGCGCTGACGCCATCTTGCTTGTAGTGGCAGGGGCCTTAGAGCGCTCGACCTTAAAGGCAGAGTGGGTGGAAGCCTTTGCCGAGCAGGGCCATGTCGTCACGCTTGCCGCATTCGAAGGTGAGCGTTTAGTGGGGTGGGTGCGGCAACGATTACGGGACGCCGGAATCTTGGATGAAGACGTGGCCGCGCGCATTGCCTACTACGCCGAAGGAAATATGGGCGCTGCCTCAGATGCTATTATACGTCTTAGGGATGATCCGAAGCCGGATCTGGCGGCCCTCTCCGACATTATGGGTGACGAGGCCCGCTTTGATGTTTTTGCCGTGACCGATGCCGCTCTTAAGGGGGATTTGGCCTTGACCCACCGCTATGTGCGCCGCTTGCGTGCCGAAGCGCGAGATCCGATACTGATGTCATGGGCATTGGCTCGCGAGGTGCGGGTATTGGTGAAGGTTGTAGCGGCGCAAGCCAAGAACGGGGCCTTAACGGAGATCTTCCGGCGCGAGCGGGTGTGGGCGGCCCGCCAGGGCTTGTTGACCTCAGCTGCGAAGCGTCTTTCGCAAGCCAGATTGCGACGCCTGCTCCTGGGTTGCGCGCGGCTTGACCGCGTCAATAAAGGGCGCGCCGACGGCGATTCCTGGTTACTCATTGAAACGATCGCATTAGCGCTCGCCGGAATGCCGGGCAAGGGTGGGTTATGAAGGCTGAACAGACGCCGATTGCTGATGTGGCGGCGTATTTGGAGGGGTTGGGCAGAGAGGTGCGAGCCGCCGCCCCTGCCATGGCTCGTGCGCCGACCGGAATCAAGAACGCGGCGCTATTGGCCGCCGCTCGATTCGTGCGCGAGCGCGCTCAAGACATTAAGCGCGCAAATGAGGTCGATGCGCGAGCTGCCCGCGCAGCCGGGCTTGAGGCGGCCTTGATCGACCGCTTGATCCTGACCGATCAGCGCATCGAACAGATGATCCAAGGACTTTCGGAAATCGCGGCCCTATCCGACCCGGTAGGCGAGATCTCTGGTCTTGCCATGCGTCCTTCGGGTATCCAGGTGGGTCGTATGCGGGTGCCGCTCGGGGTGATCGGGATCATCTATGAGTCGCGGCCCAATGTCACAGCGGACGCGGCCGGTCTGTGTTTGAAGTCGGGGAATGCGGTAATCCTCCGCGGCGGCTCCGAGGCCGCGCTGTCGAATATGGCGATCGCGAATTGTCTGCGCGATGGCCTGGCCGATGCCGGCCTGCCGATGGGCGCTTTAGCATTTGTGGAAACGACGGATCGCGCCGCGGTCTCGCATATGCTGGGGATGGCCCATGTTCTCGATTTGTTGATTCCTCGGGGCGGTAAGGGTCTCGTGGAGCTTGTCAGTGCCCAGGCGCGCATGCCGGTCCTTAAGCATCTACATGGCATTTGCCATGTGTACATCGACACAGAGGCGAATGCGGAAAAAGCGTTGGCGGTTGCGATCAACGCCAAAACCCAGCGCTACGGTACCTGCAACACGATGGAGACCCTGCTGCTGGCCGAGTCGCGGGCCGCAGAACTTCTGCCGCGTTTGGCTCAGACCTATCGCGAGCATGGTGTGGAGCTGCGGGGCTGTGCCCAGACTCGGAAGTGGATATCGGAAGCGGTTTTGGCCACCGAAAAGGATTGGGAGACCGAGTATTTGGCGCCTATTCTTTCGATTCGCGTGGTAGCGGGGCTCGATGAGGCCATGGACCATATCGCCCGTTATGGCTCCCATCACACGGATGCGATCGTGACTGAAAACTGGACCTCGGCCCAGCGTTTTTTGCGCGAGGTGGATTCGAGTTCGGTGATGGTGAACGCCTCGACGCGGTTTGCAGATGGTTTTGAGTACGGGTTGGGCGCGGAGATCGGCATTAGCACCGATAAGCTTCATGCCCGGGGACCGGTGGGACTCGAGGGTCTTACATCACAGAAGTTTATCGTGTGGGGTGACGGGCATATCCGGGCCTAGGAAGACCATTGTGGGAGTATTTGGGGGAACTTTTGACCCGGTTCACTGCGGCCATTTGGCGGTCGCGCACGCCCTGATGGAAGCCTTGCCGCTAGCGCCGATGGTGTTCGTCCCGGCGGCCCGTCCTCCGCATCGGCCGCCGCCTTCGGCCGGGGCTGATCATAGGCTGCAGATGCTGCGACTGGCCGTGGGCCATAATCCCCGTTTTGTCGTAGATGAATGCGAGTATGAGCGTGAAGGCCCGTCTTATATGGTCGACACGCTGGCGACCCTCCGCACCCGTTACGGGGCCCCACTCGCCCTGGTTTTGGGGATGGACGCCTTTCTCGGCCTCCCGACGTGGCACCGGTGGCGACGAATCCTCGGTCTTGCGCATATTGTTATCGTTAAACGCCCTGGTTGGGATGTTCCCTTGCCTGCGTGGGTCAGACCCCATTTGCGGGAACGGGGAGAGCTTTTGCTGGAGGCCGACTCTGGCCTGGCATTCATCCTGGCGACTACCGAGCGTCCCGAATCGGCCACCGCGCTGCGCCAGGCCTTGGAGGAGGGCTCGGCCCCAAGCGCCTGGTTACCACCAGAACTTCCGCCTTATATTCGGAGCCACGGGCTCTACCGGAGATGAATAGGACATGACGAAGTGTGACCTGATACGACGCGCGCTAGAGGACGCCAAGGCCGAAGACATCGTGGTGCTTGACGTTCGGATGCTGACCGACATTACGGACTACATGATCATCGCAAGCGGGACATCGACGCGCCACGTCGCCTCGACGGGCCGCAAGGTCGACGATTTTCTGCGCGAGCACGGCCATAAGCCGCAAGGGGTCGAAGGGCTAGGCGGCGGGGAGTGGGTTTTGATTGACTGCGGCGATGCAATCGTGCATGTCATGCACCCCACGACGCGCAGTTTTTACGCCCTTGAGAAATTGTGGTCGGAAGGGTTCGGCGCCCAGGGTGAGCTAAGACGCGAGAGTCGGCCGGCCCGCTGATGGCCATGCGGCTCTTGGCAGTGGGGACCCGCATGCCGGCCTGGGTCACCGCGGGCTACAAGGAGTACGCGCGTAGGCTCCCCGGCCCTTATCGACTGGATCTGACCGAGATCGTCCCGGCCCGTTGGACGAAGTCCGCGGATTTTGGGCGCTTGAAGCGAGAGGAAGGGGAGCGCTTACTTGCGGCGTTACCACATGCGCCCTTCGTTGTCGCTCTTGATGTCCGGGGCCATATGCGTTCGAGCGAGGGGCTGGCGCGGGACTTGAGTGCCTGGCTTGCGACCGGGCAGTCTGTCGTCTTTCTTGTGGGTGGCGCGGAAGGTCTCGCCGATGCCTGCCTGGAGGCGGCCGCCGAGCACTGGTCGCTTTCCCCGCTGATTCTACCGCACGCTCTCGTGCGGGTGGTGGTGGCCGAGCAACTCTATCGTGCTTACAGTTCTTTGACAGGACAACCCTATCACCGAGGTTCCGATTGATCTATCTCGCTTCGACCTCACCGCGTCGGTCGGCGCTTCTTACGCAGATCGGGGTGCCGTTTAAGGTGCTTTCACCGGCTATCGACGAGACCGTGGGGACGGAGGAAGGAATTTTTCCGTACGTGCGGCGCATGGCCCGAGAGAAGGCGTTAGCGGGACAGGTCGAGTGCCGACGCCGGGCCTTGCCGACCGCCCCGCTGCTTGGCGCCGACACCGTCGTGGTGGTCGACGGGGACATCCTTCATAAACCCCGGGACCTCGATGAGGCGCGTTGCCAACTGCAGCGCCTTTCAGGGCGCGCGCATCTTGTTCATACCGCCTTGTATCTCATCGGGCGGTCCGGCCACGAGGCGCTGTCGACCACTGTTGTGACATTTAAGACCTTGAGCGAAAGCGAGATCGAGACCTATTGCGCGACCGGTGAACCCTTGGGAAAGGCCGGCGCTTATGCCATCCAGGGACAAGGGGCTCTCTTCGTAAGCGGGCTCGTCGGTAGTTACTCGGGGGTGGTCGGTCTGCCGCTTTACGAGTGCGGACAAGCCTTGCGCGCTGAGGGGATATTATGAGCGAGGAAATCCTGATTAACGTGACCCCGCAAGAAACCCGCGTTGCCGTAGTCGAGAACGGGGTGTTGCAGGAGGTTCACATCGAGCGTGCGACCCACCGGGGGCTCGTGGGCAACATTTATAAGGGCCGCGTGCAACGCTTCCTGCCAGGCATGCAGGCGGCTTTTGTCGATATCGGGCTCGACCGCGCAGCCTTTTTGCAAACTGCGGAGATGAAGGTCGCGGAGGGTGGGGCCCCGACGACCGTCGTTGAGGGCCAGGATATCGTTGTGCAAGTCGTTAAGGACCCGATCGGGAGCAAAGGGGCGCGGTTGACTACCCAGATCAGCTTACCAGCTCGCTATGTTGTTTACATGCCCGCGAGCGACCATATCGGTATTTCGCAAAAGATTGATAACGAAGAGGAACGCGAACGGCTTCGCGCCGCTGTGCGTGCCGCAATGGGCGAGGAGCCCGGCGGCTTGATTTTGCGGACCATGGCCGAACAGGTCAGCGAAGAGGAACTCAAAAGGGATATTCGCTATCTGCGCAAGCTCTGGCTGCGGCTTTCGGAGCGTCTCGCCCACGCCGAGAGTCATGGCCTTATTCATGAAGATTTTTCCTTGGCCCTTCGCGCCATGCGCGACCTGGTGCGTGATAACGTCGAGACGGTGCGTATCGATTCTCGCGAGACATATTACAAGGCTTTTGAGTTTGCCTCCGAGTTTGTTCCCGAGGTCGCTCCGCGGATCGAGTATTATCCAGGAGAGCGCCCGATTTTCGATCTCTACTCGGTCGAGGATGAAATTAAACGCGCCCTAGAGGCCCGCGTTCTACTCAAATCGGGCGGCTATCTTGTGATCGATCAGACCGAAGCTATGACTACCATCGACGTCAATACCGGAACCTACGTCGGCCGTCGCAACCTCGAAGAGACGCTTTTTAAAACCAACCTCGAGGCCGCCCACGCGATCGCGCGCCAACTTCGCTTACGCAATCTCGGCGGGATGATCATCGTCGATTTTATCGACATGGTGGATTTGGAACATAAGCGCCAAGTGCTGCGGGCCCTCGAGCGCGCTTTGACCCACGATCGCGTCAAGGTCTCGGTGGCGGACATGTCGTCTTTAGGGCTGGTAGAGATCACGCGCAAAAGGACTCGGGAGAGTCTCGAACGTTTACTGTGTGAGCCCTGCCCGGCCTGTAAGGGGCGGGGCATGTTAAAGACCACAGAGACGGTAAGCTATGAGATTTTTCGCGAGATCCTGCGCGAGGCGCGTCAGTTCGGTACAGATGAGTACCTCGTTGTCGCCTCCCAGGCGGTGGTAGATCGGCTTTTAGATGATCAAGCCCAAAGTCTTGCTAACCTTCAGGAGTTCATTGGCAAGCCCATTCATTTGCAGGTGGAGCTGCTCTACAACCAAGAGGAATTCGACGTCGTTTTAATTTAGATGTCTGCCAATCTCTCTCTACCCTCATCTT
>JAJYPQ010000035.1:0-1949 GCA_021795255.1 Pseudomonadota bacterium | reverse complement strand
GATGCTCCTGACGGAAGTGCTGAACACGCACGCTGAGATGGCGTAGGGCGGTTGTCGCCGCGGCGTGCGACGCGGATAGGTGGACTGCGTGCGAAGGTCGGGGCGTTGGGGGGTCCGGACGGGCAGGCAATGATGGAGGCCAGCACAGAGTCGGTCGCGTGGGTGAGATAAGAGTTGGCCCGCGCCGGCCAGCACGACAAACGTCTGGACCGACACTTGGTGAAAACCGCGGAATATCTGGCCCAGTCTCCCGGTTCGCCGATCAATGAAGCGCGCGGCGCGTGGGCCAGCACACAAGCAGCGTATCGGCTGCTCAACAACCTCGCAGGTCCCGCGCCGATCCTCTGCGAGATGCTGCGGGTGCTCAGCAAGCTCGGCGGCTACTTTGGGTCCCAAGGTGATGGCAAGCCCGGCGTCACCGTGCTCTAGCGTGGCTGGTCGAGTCTTTACGAGACGGTCGAGACACTGAGCGCCCATAAACATGTCCTCAGCCGGAGCGACTCGAGTCGAACGATGCGCTACTGCGGACGTTATTTTACGGCGGCTCGAGATCGAGTTGATCAGTGCGCTCCTCACGACTCCCGGGATGAACCGTCCGCGTCTATTCCGGGAAACCTGTGAGAGGCTCGGATAGCGCCGGGAGAATGGCGCCCTGAAGGATACGAGCTGTCGCGTTGCAGCGTTGCGCATCAGGCCGATGGGCTGATCGCCTTACCCCCGGAGTTCTGGCGGCTTTCATGACAGGGGACGAGCTTGTGTTGCACTCAATGAAAGAGGCGACTAACATGACCATATTAACTGGTCATGAAGGGGACCGCCATGAGCGTCAATGCCGCTGAGTTCAAATCCAAGTGCCTGAAACTGATCGACCAAGTTGCCGTCACTCGTGAACCGCTGGTGATTACCAAACGCGGCAAACCCATGGCCAAGTTGGTACCCATTGAGTGCGAAACGCCGACCAGCTTATTTGGCTACATGAAAAACACCGGCCAGATTCTGGGCGACGTTGTGGATGTACCCCATGAGCTCTTTGCTGTCGAAACGGGAGAAGAGGACGACCTCTACGCCGGCTTCAAGCCCAAGACAAAGAGCTGAAATGGGCAGTCTACTCCTCGATACTCATGTCTGGCTGTGGCTGGCTTTCGGCGCCTCTGAAAAAATCAAGGCAAGCACACGCAAGGCTCTAGAGCAGGCCAGCCCAGCCGACCCACTGCTCATCTCGATCATTTCTGTCTGGGAAGTGGCCCTGCTGGAGGCGAAACAACGCTTGAGTCTGCCCATGACAGTGGAGGCTTGGATCGAGCGGTCCCTGGACCGCCCTGACATTCGTCTGATTGGCCTGGAGCGTACCCGAACAGTCATCGATAGCTGTCACTTGCCTGGTGACTTCCACGCCGATCCGGCCGATCGCCTGCTGGTCGCCACTGCCCGCCAGGAGAACGCTGTGCTCGTCACGCACGACCAGAAGATTCTCGACTATGGCGCTGCCGGACACGTCAAAGTTCTGCCGACCTGATGGGCGCTCAGAAAATTTGCTACTCACCACGGTTTGCAGCGAGCATGCCACCTTGAGTAAACTCGACGATCTTTACCGGTTGCACCGCTTGCTCGATGGTCGGCGCAGTACCATCAGCCGCCAGACATTGATCCTAAAAACCGCAGTTGACTTCGCTCCCTAACGAGACAAAGCTAAGCTGGACGCCGGTTTGCGGCGGTTTTGATGAGCGCGGAGGACTCCCCCTATGGGTGAAGCCAAACGGAAGACCCTGAAGGCCCAAAAACCGGTCGCAGTGGACACCTTTGGGGGCCGCATCCATGTCGAGTGGGACCCGAAAGCGGCGGTCACGCCGCTTGGGCAATTACCCTTCTTCATCGACTTCCTGAAGGTCAGTGGCGTCTTTGATTCCTGGGTTGAAGAATGCCCTCTTCATTACGTCAGCAATAACGCG
>JAJYPQ010000034.1 GCA_021795255.1 Pseudomonadota bacterium | reverse complement strand
CCGATGGCCCCTTGTTGGCGGCCGAATTGGACGCTTTGGGGCGGGCCTTGAAAAGCCCCAAGCGGCCGCTTGTGGCGATCGTGGGTGGTTCCAAGGTCTCGACCAAGCTTGTGGTCTTGGAGAGTCTGGCCAAGCGTGTGGACCAGTTGATCGTCGGCGGGGGCATTGCCAATACCTTCATGGCCGCGGCCGGCAACCCAATCGGTAAGTCGCTTGCCGAACCAGATCTGATCGATACCGCGAAGGCTCTGATGCGGGATATGACCGCGCGCGGTGCCTCCATACCTGTCCCCGTGGACGCGGTATGCGGTAAAGAATTTGCCGCGGATGCCAAAGCGAGCCTAAAGGATGCCAAGGTCGTCAGTGCCGACGATATGATTTTCGATATCGGTCCTAAAACCATGGCGCTGTTTGCGGACATCCTAAAGAATGCCGGCACGATCGTATGGAATGGTCCGGTCGGGGTCTTTGAGTTTGACCAATTTGGGGCGGGAACCAAGGCCTTGGCCGAGGCGATTGCCGCCAGTTCCGCCTTTTCGATTGCCGGCGGCGGCGATACCCTGGCGGCGGTCGCCAAATATCGGGTCGCCGATCGCATCAGTTACATCTCTACGGGCGGGGGTGCCTTTCTCGAGTTTCTTGAGGGCAAGGTTCTGCCGGCCGTGGCTATGCTTGAGGAGCGGGGCTCCTAAGTCAGCTTGAGAGTTACTAGGCAGGCCGGGCGGTCTGGCTGGATGAGGCAGGGGCCGCCCGTATTGAATAACGAGGGTGTCGGTTAGCTATGCAACGTAGAACAAAGATCGTCGCCACCTTGGGACCTGCCACAGATGACCCTAAGGTACTCGATAAGCTCATCGAGGCCGGGGTCGACGTAGTGCGCCTCAATTTTTCCCACGATTTGCCTGAGATGCACAAGCAGCGCGCTGAGCTGGTTCGTGACCGAGCGCAGGCGCACGGTCGCCAAGTGGGCGTGATTGCGGATATGCAAGGTCCGAAGATTCGGATTGGGCGCTTCAAAAACAAGCGCGTCCGCCTGGAAGAGGGTCAGCGGTTCGTGATTGATGCTGACCTCCCGCTCGGAGCGGGCGACGAAACCCGGGTGGGTTTGACGTATAAGGCCTTACCCCAAGACGTGACCCGTGGTGCCACCTTGCTGCTGGACGACGGCCGCATCGTGTTATGGGTCGATGAGGTGAGCGGCGCCGAAATCGTCTGTCGAGTCGTGGTCGGCGGTGAGCTCTCAGATAATAAGGGCGTCAATCGTCAGGGCGGTGGTTTATCCGCTCACGCGCTAACAGACAAGGATCGGGAAGACATCAAATGGGCGGCTCAGATCCAGGCCGACTACGTAGCCATCTCTTTTCCGCGGAACGCGAAGGATATCGAAGAGGCTCGAGCACTTTTACGAGCGGCGGGCGGTACCGGCGGCATTGTCGCCAAGATCGAGCGTGCCGAGGCCGTGGAGGCGATTGAAGAGATTATTCGGGTGTCGGACGTGGTGATGCTGGCCCGCGGGGATCTGGGGGTGGAGATTGGCGATGCCGCGCTTCCTCCCGTTCAAAAGCGCATCATCCGGCTTGCCCGGAAAATGAATCGGGTGGTCATCACTGCGACCCAGATGATGGAATCGATGATCGAAAATGCGATTCCGACCCGCGCCGAGGTCTCGGACGTGGCTAACGCGGTTTTGGACGGGACCGACGCTGTAATGTTGTCCGCGGAAACCGCCACTGGCAAGCATCCGGTCGCGGCCGTCGCGGCCATGGACCGCGTCTGCCGCGAGGCCGAGAAGGAAGACGAGGCCGTTTTTTCGATGCATAGGATGTCGAATCACTTCGAGCACGTCGACGAAGCGATCGCCATGGCCATCATGTATAGCGCCAACCACTTGCCGGTGCGCGCGATCGCGGCCCTGACCGAATCGGGAGCGACCGCGCTTTGGATGTCTCGGATCAGCTCTGCGGTACCGATCTATGCCTTGACGCCGCATGTGGAAACCCGTAGAAAGGTGACTCTTTACCGTGGTGTTTATCCGGTAGGATTTTCGCTCACCTCCGCCGATCCTGCTCGTGTCATGACTGAAGCGATCGACGAGTTACGTAGGCGCGGCGCGGTCCGCGATGGCGATCTCGTAATCTTGAGTATCGGTGAGCCTTTGGCCAAACCAGGCGGCACGAATACCATGAAAATCGTTCGTGTCGGAGACTTTGCCGCGGTCGATTGAGTTCATCATTTCACAGGAACGTTTAAGGAGAACAACATGTCTTTGGTATCTCTGCGCCAGTTGTTGGATCATGCGGCGGAGCACGGTTACGGTGTTCCGGCATTCAACGTGAATAATATGGAACAGATTCAATCCATTATGCAGGCGGCCCACGAAGCTGATAGTCCGGTTATCGTCCAGGCCTCTGCGGGTGCCCGCAGCTATGCTGGCGAACCGTTTCTGCGCCACCTGATTTTGGCCGCCATCGAGCAGTACCCGCATATCCCGATCGTGATGCACCAGGATCACGGCGCGAGCCCAGCGGTGTGCCAGCGCTCCATTCGCTCCGGGTTTAGCTCGGTGATGATGGACGGTTCCTTGAGAGAGGACATGAAGACGCCATCGTCGTACGAGTACAACGTAGACGTCACCTCGCGGGTCGTTGAGATGGCCCATGCCGTGGGCGTGTCGGTTGAAGGCGAACTGGGTTGCTTGGGCTCTTTGGAGTCCGGCATGGCCGGCGAAGAGTATGGTTCAGGTGCCGAGGGGAAGCTGTCCCACGACCAGCTGTTGACCGATCCCGAGCAAGCGGCGGACTTCGTCAAAAACACCAAGGTTGACGCGCTCGCAATCGCGATCGGAACCAGCCATGGTGCTTATAAGTTTTCGCGTCCGCCTACGGGGGATATCCTGGCTATCCAGCGCATCAAGGAGATCCATCGCCGCATCCCCGACACCCACTTGGTTATGCACGGGTCGTCCTCTGTGCCCCAGGAGTGGTTGAAAATCATTCATGAGTTTGGTGGCGATATCGGCGAGACCTACGGGGTGCCGGTGAAGGAGATCCAAGAAGGGATCAAGTATGGCGTCCGTAAGGTGAATATCGACACCGACTTGCGCCTGGCTATCACCGGGGCCATCCGGCGCAACTTGGCGAAGAACCCGAAGAACTTCGATCCCCGCAAGTTCATGAAGGATTCGGTTCAGGCCGGTAAGGATATTTGTAAGGCGCGTTACGAGGCCTTCGGGTCAGCGGGCCAGGCCTCCAAGATCCGGGTGATCGATCTTGAGGACATGACCAAGCGCTATACCAAGGGTGAGTTGAACCCCCGCGTCAATTAGTGGGGGGGCTTAAAGCCCTGAGGGACGAGCGTCAAAAGGAACCCGGCAGAGAACAAGCCGGGTTTTTTTTGGTCTCTTGCTCCGGTCTTGAGAAAGCCTAACCTTGTAGCTCCCGTGGGTGTCCCTGTCGCTGTCGGGAAGTTTCGTGGCATACTTTAGCCACGAAAGTACTGGGGCTCGATAGTGACCTTCGATCCGCGAACACGCGTGCCGATTCGTGCGCTGCCAAAGACCATAGAGGCCTCGTGCTATAATCGTGTTCTGCTGGCGCTTGCGCGACTCGGGGAGCCCCTTGAAGTCGAGCTTCCGGCGTTACGTATGACGATGCGGGCGGAGCGTCGCTTGTGGTTGGGGCGGTCGTTGATCAACGACATCCCCTTAATGGCCTGGTTGGACTTCCAAGTCACGGGTCGTGGACTGCATGAGCCGGTACCCTGTCGCCTGCATCTTTATCATTTTCACGCCGGCTTGCTTGCGGGCCACGCCCCGCAGCGCTTGGCGGCGGCCCTCGAGGAGCGTTTGGCGAGGAGGCAGCGGGGTGGCAGCCAGCGCGTCGCCCCTCTCGTCTGCCGCGCCGTATCCCCGGAAGGGAAACGGCCGTAACAGCGTTATAACCCAAGACTCTCAGGAGGTTTTATGTTAAAGGAAGGGGAAGTCGCCTATGGTTTTGATGTCGAGGTCGCCGGGGCCTTCGACGCGGTTCGCGCCCAAGTCGTGGAGGCCCTGAAGGGACAGGGGTTTGGGGTGCTGACCGAGATCGACGTCAGCGCCACCATTAAGGCCAAGATCGGCCAGGACATGCCGCGTTATAACATCCTCGGCGCCTGTAACCCCACGCTCGCGCATAAGGCAATTTCCGCCGAGCCCGATATCGGTCTTCTCCTTCCCTGTAACGTCCTTCTCAACGAAATTGCTGCCGGAAGCGTGAAGGTGTCTTTCATGGACCCGGTGGCGGTGCTGGCGCTGGTCAGCAATCCCGAGGTCACAGAGTTGGGCTGGCAGGTGCGGTCCAAGCTCGAGGCCGTTCGCGACAGCTTGAAGTCGAGTGCCTAAAGCCGTGTTCGGCGGCTCACTTTCCTCGGCCGCCGCGGCAGTTCTTGAATTCCGTTCGAGTGATGCGGCCGTCTCGCAAAGTGTCGCAGCGCGTGAAGTGGTGATAGAGCATGGGGTCCTCTTGGCGGGCCTCGGCGCGCGTAATGTAGGCTCGGCCATGCGACAATCTGTTAAAGCGTGCGCCACTCGCCCCGCCAGCGCCAGCCAAGCCTGAGCGGTTCTCGGTGGGGCGCGCGCTGTCTCCCATCGTCATAGCCGAGCTATTGGGGGTACCGGACGGGCGTCCGTCAGGCGAACCATGAACGTTACCCGATGCCGCGAAAGCGAATGCCGGTGCCAGGGTCAGCGACACCATTACTGCAACGATCGGCACTCTCATAAGGGTCCTCCGAAATAGGGGTTGGTAGCCGACCCTTGGTCCATCCGGTCTCGGCCATCGGATTTGTCGTTCAGGCGGCTTGTAGGGTCTATCGTAAGTGGCCGGGTGCCTGTCGGCTTCGGGTCTAGGTCGGAGTGATAGAGCCAGTCAAGTCGTGGACATCAGCCCCAGTAATGGTGCAGCGCACGAACTCGCCCACACGCCCCGGGCCCGCCATCCGAATGATGCCGTCGATCTCGGGTGCTTCCGCATAGCTTCTTCCGACAAGGCCCGCCGGGCCGCTGTCATCGATCAAGACCTGATAGCTGCGACCGATCCGGGTCTGAAGACGCCGTAAGCTGACCGTGGCTTGGCAAGCCATGAGCCGCTCTAGGCGCTCTTCTTTGACGGCCTCGGGCACCGGGTCTCTGAGCGCATTCGCCGCGGCACCCGCTACCGCGGAGTAGGTGAAGGCGCCCAGGCGGTCGATGCCGGCCTCTTCGACAAAACGCAGTAGGGCCGCGAATTCGTCCTCGGTCTCGCCTGGGAAGCCGACGATAAAGGTGCTGCGCACCACAAGGTCTGGGCGTGAGGACCGCCAAGCGTCCAAGCAGCCCTGCGGGTGCGCCCGGCCGGCCGGGCGACGCATGGCCTGCAGGACGCGGGGATGGGCGTGCTGAAACGGGACGTCGAGATAAGGGAGGACGCCCTCGCAGTCGAGCAAGGGCAGGATATCCGCCACCGTTTTATAGGGGTAGACGTAGTGGAGGCGTACCCATACGCCAAGCCTCCCCAATTCCCGCACAAGATTCAGGAACGACATCTTGACCGCGCGGCCGCCGACAAAACCGAGCGCTTGCTTTGTGTCGACACCGTAGGCGCTTGTGTCTTGGGAGACTATCAGAAGCTCTTTGACGCCGGCTTTCACGAGCCGCTCGGCCTCGCCCAGTATGTCCCCTAGGGGGCGACTGACAAGTCTCCCGCGGAGCGACGGAATGATGCAGAACCGACAACTGTGGTTGCAGCCCTCGGATATCTTCAGGTAGGCATAATGCCGGGGAGTGAGCTTTATGCCCTGGGGTGGTACAAGATCGATAAACGGGTCGTGGGGTTTGGGCAGGTGTTGATGGACCGCGTTCATGACGGCCGCTTCATCGTGCGGCCCCGTGACCGCCAGCACCTCTGGGTAATGTTCGCGGATGAGCGCGGCCTTCGCCCCAAGGCAACCGGTGACGATGACTCGCCCATTATCCTTCATGGCGTCACCTATGGCCTCGAGCGATTCTTCTATCGCGCTATCGATAAAGCCACAGGTGTTGATGATGACAAGGTCCGCCTCGTCATAGCTCGGAGCGGTCGCGTAACCCTCAGCGCGTAGCTGGGTGAGGATACGTTCCGCATCGACAAGGGCCTTGGGACATCCTAGGCTGACAAAGCCCACCCGTGGTTCCGACGCCGCTAAAGCCATAAGTTCCGGTTCCCCATTCATATCGCGAGCTATGGCTACAAGGCCGTTCTCGACGTTTTAAGCGACCCCTGCCAGGGCGACGAAAACGGTAATAAGACCCAGGACCATGTTGACGCCGATGAGTTGCCGGATCTGCCTTAAGGCCTGCCCGGCCTTGACAAAGTCGCCGGCCTCGACCCCGGTGCGCAGGCGACGATACGGGGCAAAAAAGACATGGAGATACAGCAGGATCATGACGATACCGAGGCCCTGCATCACGTTAATGGCCAGGGGGAGGTGCGCAAAGCCACCCAAGCGAGCGCTAATCAGAAAATATCCGGTCGTAGGCAGGATGATGACGGCCGTCCATACCCAGGGAAAGAACCGTTCAAAGGTCCGGGCCCAGAGCCGTAGGCGCAAGGGTGCCTCGATCGTCTGGGCGGCGGGCCGAAGCACGACATAGGCAAAAAACATGCCCCCGACCCATATCATGGCGATAAGGCCGTGGAGCGCGATCAGAAGTGACATAGGACGAAAATCTCCAAGTAAAACCTAGATCTCATACGCAAGCCGGACCCAGGTGTCAATATTTACGGGCGATGAGGGCCTTACGGCCCCCGCAATTGTCATCCGATTATCATCTCAGCGCAAACACCTTGTCATAGCGAGGATCCATTCTTCCGGCCTTACGGAGGGTCCTTTCATGACCACGCACTATCTTATTCATCTCGCGAATTATTCCGATGGCGTGCTTTACCTCATGGTGGTGATATTGACGGTGGCATTGGCCGTTATTATCGATCGCTCCTGGTACCTGCGCCGTACGCTTTTACAAGGCAATAGCTGAGTGGAGAGCCTAGGCGCCGCCCACCAAGCGACCCGTACCCAAGCTCTTGAGTTTGGCTGCCACGGCGCCCGACTTGCCGGAGGGCGTTTTATTGGATGTGGCCGCCTGACGTGTAGGGGTTAGCCACAGCAAGCAGCTGGCGAATCGCCTGGACGAGGCGATCTTGCGACTCGCCCCGGTCCTTGATCGGCGCTTGTAGGTCCTCGATACCATTGTGACCTTGGCCCCGCTCCTAGGCCTCTTCGGTACCATCGTCGGTATGTTCCACGCCTTTTCGGTACTTTCGGCGCCCGGCCACGTACCGACGGCTGTAACCGGCGGGATCGCCGATGCCCTGGTAGCGACCGCATCGGGGCTTTTCGTCGCCATGACCGGCCTACTGGCCTTTAATGCCCCGAATAACAAGGTGCAGCTCATTTTGCACCAGCTGGATCTCGTGAAGACCATACTCCTGAATCGTCTGGATGGCGCCCCTGTTCTCCTGTCTTCAACTATCGGCGAAGCGACTACTCATGGTCCCGTGGGACACCGGAAGACGGTGTTGGCAAAATAGTTAGGAAATACCCTATTTTGCGACCCAAAACGGCCGTATCGCGGCCCGGCTTATCGACTCGCAACGGGTTGCTGCCCGCGGGATGTCGGGACGTACGGTCGCGGCCTTCAAGCTTCTGCCGAACCGACGGCTGCTAGGGGCGCGGATCCCGCGTTCAAGCGGGGTTGGGTTTCTCGACAGAGCTTACTTGGCCGCCGTCAAAAGCCGCCTATACCCGGCCTTCACTCGCCGCATGTCGGGTCATGTCACGGTCTTTCGCGCCCGTGTGGGCTTAAACGACCACTGGAATCGTTTCTAGTGGTGTGGGATCTGGGGGCAAAGTCCCAAGGCGGCCGCGCGATCAAGCCACCACTCGACCGGCGCTTGGCGCAAAAGCGCCGCGATCGGGGTGGTGGCATCGGGCTTGAGGCTTTGTCTTAAGGGCTCAGCCTTGGCCGAACCTTGAACGACAATGATGCGCGTGCGGGCCGCGACCAAGGTAGGCAGCGATAGGCTGATACGGGCGGTGCGCGCGTCCGTAGCTGCGACGGCCGTGACCCGATCTTTTGACGTGAGTGCCATACCCGGGAAGAGGGAGGCGATGTGACCATCGGCGCCGAGGCCGAGAAACACGATATCGAAACAGGGCACTGGTCGGATGGAGTCCGTCAGGACCTGTTCATAGTGGCGGGCCGCGCTCTCTGCGCCTTGTTCCCCGAGCATGCGGTAGATGTGGGTCCCAGGCGGCGCGTGACGCAGCCAGAGGGCGTGGGCCTGGCCGAAGTTACTGTCGGGATGGTCGGGGGGCACCGCCCGCTCATCGCTGAAATAGATATCGAGGATAGACCACGGAATGCGCGCCGAACGACGCCCCAACTCCTGGTAAAAGAGCGTGGGCGTCGATCCTCCAGACAAGGCGATCGCTAAACGCTGCCCCCGTCCTTTGGCGGCGTGCGCCTCCAGGAAAACGCGATCTGCTAGGCCTTGAGCCAGGGAGGATGGGTCGTCGGCTATGGTAAACATTACGCGGACGAGACCGGGGGGGCGAGCGGATACCATGCCCGGCCGTCTGCTCCGATCAGCTTGCGGGCCGCGTCTGGACCATCGCTCCCGGTGTCGTAGTTGGGGAAATCCGTGGGCTTGTTTTCGGCCCATGCTGTCAGGATCGGCGTAATGAAGCGCCACGCCTCCTCGACCGAGTCCCGACGCGCAAAAAGAGCCGCATAACCGCGCATGACATCGGTCAAAAGCCGTTCGTAGGCCAGTGGTATTTCGCCCTCGTAACGGCTGCCATAGGTAAAGCGCATACGGCCGTAATCGACCTGAGCCTCGTTCCCAGGGGCCTTGATGCCAAAACCGAGGCTGATGCCCTCGTACGGTTGAATGCGGAGTACGAGGCGGTTTGGCTCGATATGCGAACACACTTGGTCTTGGCCAAACAGGCAAAACGGAATTTGTCGAAACTGGATCACGATCTCGGTCGAACCGTAACTGAGGCGCTTACCGGTACGAATATAGAAGGGCACTCCTTGCCAGCGCCAGTTGTCGACGAAGACCTTGAGGGCCACGTAGGTCGGAACCAGAGACTGCGGGTCGACGGCCGACTCCGCGCGATAGGCTGGCTGCGATCCGTCACCGCTTTGACCGTATTGGCCGCGTACCGTGGCCTGCAGGATCTCAGGCCCCAGCAAGGGGCGCAGGGCCCGAAACACCTCGATTTTTTTGTCGCGGATGGCATCGGCATGAAACGATAGGGGTGGCTCCATGGCCATGAGGCTCAAGACCTGCAGGAGATGGTTTTGCACCATGTCGCTCAAGACGCCGGTCTCTTCGTAATAGGCGCCGCGGCCCTCGACTCCCAGTGTCTCGGCGGCCGTGATCTGCACGTGGTCGATATGAACGCGGTTCCAGAGCGGCTCAAAAATCGCGTTGGCGAAGCGGAATACCAGGATGTTCTGAACGGTTTCCTTGCCCAGGTAGTGATCGATGCGGTAGACCTGATCTTCCCGGAAGACGGTGGCAATTTCATTGTTCAAGGTTACGGCCGAGTCGAGATCGCGTCCGAAGGGTTTTTCGACCACAAGCCGCGTAAAGGGGTGATCGCCGGTCTTGTTGATCATCTCGGCGTCGTCCAGTTGTTTGACGAGGAGCGGGTAGCTACTCGGCAAGGTCGCTAGGTAAAAGAGCCGGTTGCCCTGGGTGTGGTGGCGATGGTCGATCTCGCGCAAGGACATATTGAGGCGCTGAAAAAGCGTCTGGTCGGTAAAGTGCCCAGCCTCGTAATAAAGGCGCGCAGCGAAGCTCGCCCACTCGCTGTCGCTTGGGGGGTGGTTGCAAAAGGCCTTGCAGGCCTCGCGCATGAGCGCCCGGAACTGCTCGTTAGACAAGGGCTTGCGACTGGCCCCGAGGATCGCAAAACCATCGGGGAGCAGGTTTTTGGCATGAAGCCGGAAAAGTGCCGGAACCAGTTTCCGGCGGGCAAGGTCCCCTGTAGCTCCAAAAATAAGGAGGACGCAGGCTTCCGGTGCTTCTGTCATAGGTTTCACCTCGAATAATGCGGTACGCCGTTGGCGGCGCTCAAAAATCGCGTGTTTTGGGACCGGTCGGCGCTCAAGCCGAGCGACTCTAGGCTCCTTACCCGCCTATTCTAGTCTTTATCTCCCGTGTCGGTCAGCCTGGGCGTGAGGACTACCCCTTTAAGGTGGATCGGGGAAAGGCCGGGCCCTCGCTTCCTATACATCCCGCTTCGTCTCCGAGGGCCCTGAGGGGCGCGCCCGAGGCCGCATCCGCGAAGCGCTATTCGGATGAGAATGGTCCGCGCCCTAGGTCTCGCGTCCCCACGATAGAGCAGCGGCCGCGACGCGTCGAGAGGCCAAGGGCTTGGGTGCTGCAAATCTGCTCGCTATCGGGTACATTGCCGACTTTAGCCTCGGGGCCCCTCATGCGCGACTTTAAGATTGCACCGTCTATCCTTTCCGCCGACTTTGCCCGCTTGGGTGAGGAGGTTCATAATGTACTGGCTGCCGGGGCGGACATGGTCCATTTCGACGTCATGGACAATCATTATGTTCCGAATCTTACCATCGGTCCCCTGGTGTGCGAGGCCTTGCGGAAAAACCAAGTCAAGGCCGATATCGACGTCCACCTTATGGTCAAGCCGGTCGATCGCCTGATTCCCGATTTCGCCAAGGCCGGGGCGACGTATATCACCTTTCATCCCGAGGCAAGCGAGCATATCGACCGGACGTTAGGTCTGATCAAGGCCGGCGGCTGTCAATGCGGACTGGTCTTTAATCCGGCGACGCCGCTGTCTTACCTCGATTACGTTATGGACAAGGTCGATATGATCCTGATCATGTCCGTGAACCCAGGCTTTGGCGGACAAAGCTTTATCCGCTCAGCCCTCGATAAATTGAAGGCGGTTCGGGCCCGCATCGATGCGAGCGGTCGCGCCATCCGCCTGGAGATCGACGGTGGGGTCAAGATCGACAACATCCGTGAGATCGCGGCCGCCGGAGCCGACACCTTCGTCGCGGGATCGGCCATTTTTGGGACCCCCGATTACCGAGCCACTATCCAGAAAATGCGCGAGGAGTTGGCGAAAGCATGACAACCGCGTTCCCTTTGGCGGCCCTCCTGTTCGATTTGGATGGCACCTTGGTCGATACCGCGCCGGACTTGACCGCGGCCGCTAACCATATGTTGCGGGCGTTGGGCCGGACATCGTTTGACGAGGCGACCGTCGCTGGCTGGATCGGGGACGGCGTCCCACGTCTCATCAAAAGAGCCCTGACTGGCGAGCGCTTCGCGGAGCCGGACGAAGCACTCTTTAGCGAGGCCGAATCCTTGTACGGGGATTATTATGCGAGCCACGTCGCGGACCGCAGCGTTTTATATCCCCACGTCTTGACCACTTTGGCGACCCTCCAGAGGCGCGGCTTTAGGCTCGCCTGTGTGACCAATAAGGCCGCGCGATTCACCGATCCCTTATTGGTAGCGCTGGGGCTCAAGCCCTATTTCGAGGTGGTCTTAAGCGGCGATAGCCTCGCACGCGCGAAGCCTGACCCCTTGCCCTTGATTGTCGCCGCAGATAGGCTCGCGGTCATGCGTGATGGCACGGTCTTGGTCGGGGACTCGGGGAATGATATGCGCGCGGCGAAGGCTGCCGGCATGCGGGCCATTGCCGTCAGCTACGGTTATCATCACGGGGTGGATCTCCAGAGCTTGGGGGCGACTGTGATCACGGAAGATTTTGGAAAGCTTCCTGAGCTTGTGCGGTTTGATGAGCAGTTCTTGCGCTCGAAGGCGATGCCATGATCAGTTTGCGATGGCGACTTAAGGAGATTGTCTTGTAATGACCGCCTACTCCTTAGGAACAGAACGCCATGTCCGAAAATCGCTGTCTGACTTTTGATGCCATTGGGGGCCGTCGCGTCCCCGTTGTTCGCGAGGTCTTAGCTGATCTCGATACCCCTTTAAGTTGCTATTTGAAACTGGCGTGTGGGCGGTATTCCTACCTGCTCGAGTCGGTGCAGGGGGGCGAGAAGTGGGGCCGCTATTCACTGATCGGTCTTCCGGCCCGCACCTGTCTGCGCTTATCCGGGTATGCCGTGACGCTTGAGCACGACGGTCGGGTCCTGGAGCGCGGGACGACCGGCGACATCCTAGCGACCGTACGTGATTTCAAGGCCCGCTACCGGGTTGATGAGCACCCGGCCCTACCTCGGTTCCATGGCGGTCTCGTAGGCTATTTCGGCTACGAGACGGTTCGTCATATCGAACCGAGTTTGGGCGAGAACACGAAGCCTGACGGGATCGGGATCCCGGACGCCTTGTTTGTTGTGAGCGACGAGCTCGTGATCTTCGATAACCTGCGCGGCATGTTATCGTTGGTTGTGCATGCCGACCATACCGAGGGCGAGGCCGGGGTCGTGAAGGCGCGTAAGCGGCTGGACGAGCTCGAGAGCCGCTTACGCAAGCCCTTGCCGGCCGCAATGACTCCCCACGAGCCCACCGTGGTGCGGGAGTCGGATTTTGTCTCCGGGTTCACCAAACAGGGTTTTGAGGCCGCTGTTTCGCGTTCGCGCGAGTACATCCATGCCGGCGACATCATGCAGGTGTCCTTGTCCCAACGGCTGTCGGCCCCGGCTTGTTTTACGCCGCTCGATCTTTACCGGGCTTTGCGCCGCATTAATCCTTCGCCGTATATGTATCTGCTGGATTGGGGCGATTTTCATGTGGTCGGTTCGTCGCCGGAGATCTTGGCCAAACTCGAGGGCCGCGATGTGGCCGTGCGGCCCATTGCCGGAACCCGTCCGCGGAGCGGGGATGAGAAGAAGGATGCGGCCTTGGCCGCCGAGCTTTTGGCCGACCCCAAAGAGCGCGCCGAGCATGTGATGCTCGTCGACCTCGGCCGCAACGACGTGGGGCGTGTAGCCGAAGTGGGCAGCGTGGGCGTCTCGGATCAGATGACGATTGAGCGCTATTCGCACGTCATGCATCTCGTGTCGCACGTGACTGGACGGCTTAAGGCTGGCCTTGATGCCTTCGATGTCTTGCGGGCCACATTTCCGGCCGGTACCTTGACCGGTGCCCCTAAGGTGCGCGCGATGGAGATCATAGACGAGCTAGAGCCGAACAAGCGCGGTCTTTACGCGGGCGCGGTCGGGTATATTGGCTGGAGCGGGAACATGGATATGGCGATCGCCATTCGGACCGCCGTGATACGCGATGGGCGTCTCTATCTCCAAGTGGGCGCCGGCATCGTGGCCGACTCCATCCCCGAGCGGGAGTGGGAAGAGACCATGAATAAGGCGCGGGCCATGTTTAGGGCGGCGGAGCTTGCGGCCGCGGGGCTTGATCGGTCTATGGAGCGCTGAGCCATGGGCTTTCAGTCAAGAATTATGGGTGGACTATGATCCTCATGATCGATAACTACGACTCCTTTACCTACAATCTCGTGCAGTACCTAGGCGAGTTGGGGCAGGAGGTGCGGGTGGTGCGCAATGATCAAATCCAGCTTGATGAGATTGAAAAGCTGGCCCCGGATAAGATCGTCATATCCCCCGGCCCTTGTACGCCCAATGAGGCCGGTATTTCGCTCGATCTCATCATGCGCTTTGGCGAATCGATTCCCATTCTGGGCGTGTGCTTGGGGCACCAAAGCATAGGGCAGGCCTTCGGAGGTACGGTCAGACGTGCCGATCGGGTCATGCACGGCAAGACCTCGCCCATTCGGCACGATGGATTGGGCGTTTTTAAGGGGCTGCCGGACCCGTTTACCGCCACTCGTTACCATTCTCTGGTCGTGGCCCGGGACGACCTGCCGGAGTGTCTCGAGATCACGGCCGTGAGTACGGATGACAACGAGATTATGGGGCTGCGCCACAAATGGTGGCCCGTGGAAGGCGTTCAATTCCATCCCGAATCCATCTTAAGCGAGCAGGGCCACGCCTTGCTTAAGAACTTTTTAACGGCCGAGCGAACGTGAGCGCCTTGCAGGACGCGCTGGCGCGGCTGGCTTTAGGGTGTGATCTGACCGGGGAGGAAATGCACGGCGCCTTGTCTGCGGTGATGAAGGGGGATGGCGCCCCGGCGCAGATCGGCGCTTTCCTTATGGGCTTACGGATAAAAGGTGAGTCTGTAGAGGAGATCGTAGCGGCGGCCGAGGTAATGCGCGATCTGTCGCACGCGGTCGTGGTCTCCGATCGACGGCACTTGATCGATACCTGCGGGACCGGAGGGGACGGGGCATCGACCTTCAATATCTCGACTGCGACCGCCCTCGTGTGCGCCTGCGCCGGTGCCAAGGTCGCGAAGCATGGCAACCGTTCGGTGTCGAGCCGTTCGGGAAGTGCCGACGTGTTGGAGGCAGCCGGCGTGGTCTTGACCTTGTCGCCGGAGCAGGTGGGGCGCTGCATCGATGAACTCGGAGTCGGGTTTTTGTTTGCTCCGCGTCATCACGAGGCCATGAAGTATGCGAGCGGGGTGCGCCGGGACCTCGGCATCCGGACTTTGTTTAATCTTCTGGGGCCGCTCACCAATCCAGCGCGCGCGCCGCGCCAACTCGTGGGCGTATACGCAGGCTCTTTGCTTGAGACCTTTGCGCGGGTCCTGAAGGCCCTGGGGTCCGAGCATGTCCTGGTCGTCCATTCGGACGACGGTTTGGATGAGATCAGTCCAGCGGCTACCACCGAGGTCTGCGAGCTGAAGGGCGGAGAGCTGACGCGCTATAGGCTGCGCCCGAGCGATTTTGGGTTGCCGGAAGGAACCTTGGCGGATCTTAAGGTCGCGGATGCGCAGGAAAGTCTCGCGATATTGGAAGCTGTGTGTTCAGGGCATGGGAGTTCGGCTGCGGCCACGACTGCTGTGGCGCTGAACGCCGGCGCGGCGCTCTACGTCGCAGGACTCGCCGCCGGGCTCGCAGACGGGGTGGTGCTCGCGCAAAAGGTGTTACAGGAGGGGCGCGCCCTAGTGAAGCTTCAGGAACTTGTGGCCTTTACGCGGACCTTTGCATGAAGGATGTGCTGACGCGCATTATGGCCGATAAGGCCGACGAGGTGGGGCGGGCTAAAAAGCGTGTGACGCTCGCGGCCTTAGAGCAAGACATCGCCAAGGCGACCCCGGCCCGTGGGTTTATAAAGGCCTTGAGCGCCCAGGCCGCGCGCAAAGCCCCCGCTATAATCGCCGAAATGAAGCGGGCTTCTCCGAGCCGCGGGGTGTTGCGCGGCGATTTGGATCCGGCCTTGGTTGCCCGGAGCTATGAGGCCGCCGGCGCCGCCGCTTTGTCTGTACTGACCGATGAGAGCTATTTTCGCGGGAGCGCACTCGATCTTGTGACGGCGCGCGCCGCCTGCCGCCTGCCGGTGTTGCGCAAAGATTTCATGCTCGACCCCTATCAGATCGCAGAATCCCGGGCCATGGGGGCCGACTGCGTGTTGCTGATCGTAGCGGCCTTGACTGAGGCCCGACTGCATGAGCTGTATGCGGCCAGCGTAGCCTACGGCCTCGATGCCCTGATCGAAATTCATGACGCACAAGAACTTGCGATTGCCTTGCGGCTCCCGGGAGGAGTCATCGGCATCAATAACCGCGATCTCCAAACATTTGCCACATCGATTGATACCACGATCGACCTTATGAGCGGTGTTCCTTCGGGCCGTCTTGTCGTGAGCGAGAGCGGGATTGCGAATCGTCAGGATGTCATGCGTCTGAAGGGGGTTGGCGTGGCCGGTTTTTTGGTAGGTGAGGCCTTCATGGTCGTGCAAGACCCGGGGGAGAGATTGATTCAATTGTTTGAGGGGTGGTTATGAAGGTAGCAGTGGAATGGAATGGAGAGGTCGCCTTCACCGGGGCGACGGAGACTGGCCATAAGGTTGCCATGGACGGACCGCCCGAGCATGGCGGTCGCAACTTGGGTCCGCGTCCCACGGAGCTCGTGTTGATGGGTTTAGGGGGGTGTACCTCGTTTGACGTTGTTCACGTCTTAAGAAAAGGTCGTGCCGATGTACGGAGTTGTACCACTCGCATCGAGGCGGATCGCGCCGAGGAAGACCCCAAGGTCTTTACGCGCATCCATGTACATTTTGTTATAAGCGGTCGCGACCTGAAAGAGGCCGCCGTCGAGCGCGCCATCCGCCTGTCGGCCGACAAATATTGCTCGGTTTCCATTATGCTGGCCAAGACCGCCGATATCAGCCATTCCTTTGAGATAGTGGATGTCAAATAGGGGGTGAGTTTAATGGCTAGGGGAGCGTTGCGTCTTTGCCATGTGGCGCTGATTTGCCCCGACCTTAAGGCCAGCGAAGATTTCTATTGCCAGGTGCTCGGGCTTAAGGTCGTGTGGCGGCCGGATGCAGACAACGTCTACCTGTCGAACGGGCAGGACAATCTGGCGCTTCATCACGGCCAACCGGCGGCGGGTGGTTATCTCGACCATATCGGCTTTGCCGTGGACAGCGCTGAGGATGTGGATCTCTGGTATCAGCGCCTTAAGGACGCCGATGTCGTCGTCACGGCGGCGCCGCGGTCTCACCGCGACGGATCGCGTAGCCTCTATTGTCGTGATCCGGGCGGGGTCTTGGTTCAGCTTATTTATTTGCCCGCGAGTTAAACCCAGAAGGCTGTTCGCGTCATGACCTGGGAGGCCATGCGCATGCCCCAGCGCATGGGTAGGGGTAAAGATCGACCGCCCGCCTCTATCGCTTGGGTTGCATGTCGGGCCTCGTCGGCCACCATGTGTTCGAGGATGCAGCGGGTCTTCTGGTCGGCTTTCGGGAGACGCGCCAGGTGGCCCTGTAAATGGGCTACGACTTGGCGTTCGGTTTCGGCGACAAACCCAAGGCTCATGGCGTCGCCCAGCAAGGCCGTCGACGCCCCAATCGCAAAAGATCCCAGGTACCAGAGCGGCGTGAGATAGCTGCGGTGACCGTTTAGTTCCTTGAGACGTGCGGCGGTCCAGTGAAGATGACTCAACTCGTCTTGCCCGGCGCGGCGCATGGTCGCGTGGACGCGGCTATCGGTGGCGCAGAGCGCGTGCCCCTGATAGAGCGCCTGCGCTGCCACCTCCCCGGCATGGTTTACGCGCATCAGTCGTGCGCCTAAGTCCCGGTCGGCGGGACTCAGTTCCCCATCGTCGTGCGGTATGGTCCCTGGAAAGGGATCTAGTGGGGGCGGCACAAACACCGCCTTCAGCGTTTGGTCGATTTGATCGATGATGCGGTCGATGGCGGAGAACGTTCTCATGGCTTCACTCTATCACGCCCCCAAGGGGAGAGGGAGCTGTCGGGCTAGGACCAAAAGCGGATGCACGACGGGGATGGCGCACCCCTGACGGGTCAGGGCCGCGCTTAAGTGGAGGACGCAGCCAATATTGGCCGATACGATGATGTCGGGGTTTTGTTGGACCAGGGCTTTGGCCTTTGCGTCCGAGAGTGCCTGGGCCATTTCTGGTTCACGCAAAAAGTAGTCGCCGGCGGCCCCGCAGCAGATATCGTTGCCGGGGGCGGACACGATATTGATGCCCGGAATGTCTTCAAGAAGGCGGCGTACGTGGTCAGTCCCTTTCAAATCGTTGCGTAGCGAGCAGGGCTCATGGATGGCGACCGTTTGGATGAGCGGCCTCAAGGGCAGGTGTTTAAATGGCGTCCTTTCGACCAAAAAGCGGTGAATATCGTATACCGGCGGGAACAGGCCCTCTGCGCTGCGGTCGTAATGGTCGAGGGCCGCGGCGCACGCGCTTGTGATCGCAACGACCGGGGTCGTACCGGTAAAGCTATCCCGATTGCGCCGTTCCTGGCGTTCGGCCAAGGTCGTAAAGCCCGCATGGCGCGCGAGCGCCCCGCAGCAGCCCTGGGTCTTGGGGATTTCGACCGCTTGTCCTAGGGCCTCGAGTAGGGTGATCGCGGCATTGATCGTCGCGTCATCGAGGTCTGCGGTGCATCCCAGAAACAGCGCTACCGCAGGCGCTGTGGCCGGGTGCGCGGCCAGGCCTCGCCTAGTCGTCCGCGGGCGGGCGGGCAGGTCTTTGAGGGCCCGGGCGAGGCGTTGGCCGAAGACCCCGAGCAGGCCCAAGCGGTCTACGATGCGAGTCAGGCGATAGGTGAGCGCTATGAGCGTTCGCGAACGCGTCCCTTGTATAAGCCCGCGGTAAAGGGATGGAGGCGAACCG
>JAJYPQ010000419.1 GCA_021795255.1 Pseudomonadota bacterium | reverse complement strand
GGAAATGCGCGCATGCTGCTGGTGAAGGAATTGCATGCAAAATATTTCCGCTTCGACCGCGACGTGATTGTGGGCTCATGCAACATCACGGACGCGGCGCTCGGGTACAAGAACATTTCAAACCTTGAACTCGCGGTCGTCTTGCAAGCGGGTGAGCAAACGTCGGCTTTCGAAGCGGCGGTCATCGCTGATGCAGTTCCTGTAAATCGCGGCATGTATGATGCAATGAAGCGCGTCCTCGAAGCGATGCCTACCATGCCGAGGTCGGGCGATTCAATCGAATGGATGAACGTCGGCCCTTTTACCAGCAGTACCCCGGGAGCAACAGCGAGCTGGGCGCAGTGGCTACCGACCTGCCGCGCTCCAGATTCACTATATAACGCCTACGCCGGGCGCCTTGATGACCTCACTCTTGCTACACGCACGGCCGCACAGCAAGACCTGCAGCAGCTCGGCCCGCCACACGGGCTTACGCGGGCGCAGTTCGAAGCGTTCGTTGCCGGAACGCTTCTGTCTTCGCCAGTGATAACTAGGTTAGCCGAATTCTCCGTCACGCCTAGGCGATTCGGTGAAATGAGGGACCTCCTTCATGGTATTGTGCCAGTCACTTCGGCGACAAACGACTGGCAGACGATAATGCGGTGGCTTCTGTACTTCGCACCGGATCGCTTCACCATGCACGTCGCCAATTACTCCGAGATTTTCACGGCGAATTGGTAGTGCGAAGCTAGTAGCCTGGCCGGGTAATATCGTTGCATGTGTGTTGGAAATAATAGACTCCCAGCAGACGTCGACCACGGAAATTGGCACGTACTTTAACGCAGCATCCAGGACCTTCTCATAAGCACCCTTGATTTCAGTATCTTCGGTCTGCAAAGCCGGCAGAAGGCCGAAAGCCGATAAGGACTTGAGCGTGAATAGTTTCCCCGAAATTGGGGAAAAGGGACAGAATAAAAAAGCCGGGCGGTTAGGCCCGGCTCCGTCTTGTACCACCACCAGCCCAAGCTATTTCAACCGCAGTCGCCTGTCAACTTCTTTCATGAGGGAGCGAGTGATCGCCCCGCGGCTCCTTCCGCCGCGCTGGTCGCGCTCTTTCCGAAACGCTATCGCCAATTGCTCCAGGAGCCCGGTATCAGAAAGGGCCGATGCGTCCCCGTCCGGGCTCCAGACCTTCGCGCGGTCACGAGCGCGTTTCTCCCGCTGGCGATCGGCGGGGGACATGGGGCCTGATTTGTAGATCGGTTTTCGTGGCATGACGGGTATCTCCTAAGAGTGACTGTCACGATATGGTGCCATCCTATACGGTGACAGTCACGATTGCAAGTCTAACGGGGGATGGCGTGCCAGTCGCCGGACGCGCAGGCCTCCGCGTTGTGGCGGTCTATCAGTTCGTTCTCAACCACGTTGGCATACCCCATCATCGTGTCCCACTTCTCCCATGCCGCCAGTCGCCCGCGCTCGGCTTCGATGCCGGCCAGCGCCAGGGCCTCGGCCAATGCCGCCGCCCGGCCGGCAAAATACGCGCGCGAAAAGGGGGCTGGATCAGGCGCACGCCCGAGACCACGGAGAAGCGCGATGCTCCACTGAGTTTTCAGCGTTTTCTGTTTGAACCGCTCGCCGGCGCGGATCAAGGCCGCGATCTCGCGGGTAGTCAATGGGCCGGCGATCGCGGTGTCGATGTGATCGTTGTATGACCGCTGGTCAGTGAATTTGAATTGCCGCATGTGCTACCTCCAGTTTGTGAATGAATGGGCCCCGCACTATCCGGGGCCACGGGAAATTGCTGTCAGGCCCCGCCGTCGACCGCCTCTTGCCTTCCGATCTCACCCAATGCTTTGGGGGTCCAGTACAGGTCCAGTTCGGCCCCTTCCCTTGTGATCTCCGGCAGGGAGATATAACCCATCTCGCGCTCAGGGCCTGCGGTCAGTCCAAAGGCCTGGAACCCGCCACCGCTCGCGTCTTTCTCGGTGATGTACCAGTCCCAGCCGTTCAAGAAATAATGCAGATAGGCGACGGCCTGGCCGCCTTTGCCGTCCTGCTCGTAGGTCTTGGGCATGGCCGCGATGCCCCGGCCCCACTGCATAACGAGGTCCCGGAAAAACGCCTTCTCTTCGCCTTGGCGGCACAGGTCCCATAGCGCCTGCATTTGCGACCGACCTATAAAGGGGGTGATCGTTAGAAGGCCGCTGGCGGCTGCTGACATGGGGATAAGCGTTTGTGCGTTGTTAGTCATGGTTCCTGTCCTCGATGTTGCGGAAGATTACCTCGGAGGCCTTGCACGGAATCCAGCGCCCGTAGGGGTTGCCGGACCAGTAGTAGAAGCGCGGCCCTTTCTTTGTCTCGCGGCACTGGACCTCGCAGATCCCACCAGGGAGATCGACCCAGAGGTCGAAGTCGTGGCCGTGGCCTTGCCCCCCTGCGGATGCTGAGGTTTGAGCCCTCTCGGTTTTGACTTGGCTTCTGGCATCCGTCTTGCGCTCGTGCGTTTTCATGGTTCGTCTCCAGGTTGTGGTCCTGCGTCTGCGTCGGTTGTCGCCCCTCACTCAAGGCCGGGGTAGTGAGCGGCTTTTGGCGACCGGCAGACCCCGTGACACCCCGCCCGCTCTTGGCGGGGTGGCGCGTGGGGATGCAAGGGAGGCGCGAACGGACCCGGCATGGGGGCGACAAACGGCGCTTGCAGGGCCACGGAGACGAGACGAATGAAGCGCGAGCGCGGATGCCGGGGTTGGCATGTCGATAGCGTAAAAAAGGCCCCCGGTTTTCTGGGGGCCAAGCGCGTCCATGCGCCGGTCATATCATGTGCGCTAGCGCGGCCGTTGCCGTCATTGCGGCCGCCAATGCGACTGCAAGCCGTAGGAACGGCATCACCGCGGCGACCATAGCCCGGAGTTGGCACAATCGCCGATAATCACGGATGGCGCGGGCTGCCAGCGCCTCGGCTGTGCCCTCGTGGGGCCGGCGCGCCCACCGCCGCGCCCACCGCTCTTCCACGGCGTCGGCTGGACGATCACCTGGTTTGTGGTCATCCCCAAGGTCATACCGTGGATGGTCGGAGACCACCCCGACGCGAGCGGCCAACGCCCAGGCGAGGGCAGCGAACAGCGGCCCGTGGCCGTCCACGTCGGCATCGTCGTGAGGGAATTGTGGTGCGCTGGCGGAGGTCGCCAGCAGCCAGTGTGA
This sequence comes from Pseudomonadota bacterium, assembly GCA_021795255.1. Next base: position 1,060 of record JAJYPQ010000419.1, on the reverse strand, counting down.
GAGTTCATGGATAAGCGCATTTTCCGTCACCGGATTGGTTTCGCTCCACCACAATTCCCGCAATTCCCCGCTCGCCCAGATTTTTGCACCCGCCGGTCGTGCCGGGTCAGCACTGGCCGCGCGCATTTCAGCCGCGCTGACCATCCGCGCCACAGGAGGCAGCCGCCCCAGGATGCCGATGCGGCCGGCGATCGCTGCGACCCGGGCCGCCAGCGCCTGGTCATTCATCTCGATCATTTTCATCAGGCTCGTGCTCGGCCTCTGCCTCTTGCCCCTGCCGTTTCGTCACCGTCGCCATCACGGTTTGCGTGGGCTGCCCGGTGGGCGTGGCCGGGGCCGTATCGGCCACCAGTCCCAAGATGCGCGCGGCCAAGGCCGCCCCGGGCGCGGCCGCGTCCAGCAGATGTTCCAACACGCCCTCCGTGACCCGATCGGTCGGCAAGGCCTCCTGTGGCCCTTGCTGGCCGGGAAGGGTCGGCAGGTCGGCGAGGTCCGTGGCAACGGTGGTCACGGTGGTCGTCTGCTCCTGCGCGGGCTTTTTCGGTTTGTCTGTTTGCTCCCCGGATTTGGGGAGCGAACCCGCGATCTCCGGGGCCACAGCCGGCGGGTCCCGGCCCCATGCCGGAGGCTTGTACCCCGGGGCGAGCCAGCGCGCGTCGACGATGGGCTCGCGCAGCTTAATGCGGGACGTGAGCGGCCACCTGAGCACGGCCGCCTCGCCGCCAGCCAGCACAAGCGCCCTCGTGCCTAGCAGGCTCCCGCGCCGATCTTTTTGCATGCCCAACTCCTGCCCAAAACTGCTTGGCATCAGAATGGGCTCCCTGACCCGTTGCCAGGACGAGTTATGCTGGCCGACCGCATCGCCGTGGCTCTGCTCGGACAGTGTGTGAACATAGCGATCAACCTCTCGCTCGCCCAACAGCTTCGACGCCCACTCCTGATCCGCTTCCGCGCCGAGCTTGCCGATAATTTTTATGTCTGCTTGCCCTTCCCATATCTGGGCCGTGTCTCTGGAGTACGTTTCACGAACCGAGGCGAGCGTTTGAAATCCGAGCACAAC
>JAJYPQ010000418.1 GCA_021795255.1 Pseudomonadota bacterium | reverse complement strand
GGTGATTGGTATTCCATTTTTTCGATTCCGGCCAACCGGTCCTTAAATAAGTTTTTGAGAGAAAGGCCGCATTATGGGGCCACCCGTTCACCGAGCGGCGTCCTGACATTTCTCCACTCTTCCTGGCGCCCTCCCATGGTCCTCGTAGACCACAACAACAGGCATCTATGGGCCGTCAATATGGCTGCGTCCTATTGGCTCCTCGGAGAATGGCGCGTTTATTCGCTGGACCAAAACAACACCAGACCCCAGTGTACGGTGCGATTTCATGCCGGCGCGTCAAACCCGGCGGGGCTTTTACCCAAAGCGGTGCGACGGTTTGCGCGCCTCTGCAATGGTGCCCTTGGACCGGACCAGAATAGCGGCACCCTGCACCCGATAGAGACATTACGCCTCCAGGCTCAAGAGGTCATGGCCAACATGGCTATGCGTCCTTGGGCCTTGACAGAGAAGCCCTATAATACGCGGGCCGAAGTCAATGCGGATTTGCGCACGTGGGCAAAGGGGACGCCACGCCATCACCGGTTGTTCGTAGCGATACAGCGCCAATATCCTGTGGCGGAGCGGGCGCTGGGCCATTATTATCGGACCCGATTCGATTGGTCACCGGAAAAGGCCCATCAGGTGGCCGCACACGCGCTGGACATCGCCTTTCGGTCTTACTTCGTCTTTTCCACCGTACAGGGAAACTGAGATTCCGCCACACAGTACGGGGCGCGATGTCTTTGGGCTTTGTGTAGCTTTTTCTGTTGTCGGACAACGCCACGCAGAGAGACCCTTAGGCGCGGCGCCATCGGTCTGCGGGTAGCACGAACTGACTTCGTGCACCGAGGCGCGAAGCAGGGCATCGGAGAACACCAGCGGTTCCTGGCGTGGGGCTAGGCGAGACATCCAGATCACATGCGCGCCAATGCTCGGCGTCCTGGCGAGACGCAAACGTCTAAGCGATAGCCTCGCCGTAGCCCAGGATACGGGGCTGGACGGTTTTGTGTTTGGCGGGCGCCCTCAGGGGTTATGTCCAGGTTTTCCGCCAATGAGCATATTGAGACGGCCTGATCTTGTAGCGTGCCATATTGCCTTCATGCAGGCCCATAAGCTCTGTCTCAACGACTTCAACAAAACGCATTTTGGTGGCCTTGTCCAGCTTTTCGTCGGCCACGTTGCGTATGTACGCGATCGCCTGGCGCTTATCCATACTCTGGACCACGATCGCCGTCATCGTCTCTGCAATCAAGACGCGATGACGCAGCCGAAATTGATCGGGTTCCCCCAAGGAACGCCGTACGGCCGCATAGCGGGCACAAGACCGCTCGTAGGCCCATATAAACACATCACGAAGCAACTCAACTTGGTTTAATTCATACACCCCCAATAAACCATCGACATAGGCCTGTACGGGAACATCCACAAATGACAGCGGGGACAGGTTATGACGGATCAGAGGGATATTGGCCGTCAATCTTGATACCCGCTTGTTCACATCCTCAAACGCCTGCAGATAGGGAATATGCACGGTCACAAAGAATGCCTGCTCGAAAGGGTCAGCAATAACGGTCGCGGTTTCCAGAATTTGGTCGAAGCACTCTTCGATCAACTGTGGGACTTCCAATGGGTGATACACCGTGCCCCCGACATTTACCGGGATTTGACGCAGGCGGCCAACTGCTTGGGGATCCCCCAGCAAGTTATCCGCCAGCAGTGCGTGCAAGTTCAGGACAGTGTAACGGTTGAATCCTGTGTCCTCAGCCTGGCCCACCAACAACTCAATGGCCGCCTTGTGGTTCAGGATCATTTGCGCTTCTTCGGCCTTCTTGCCTTCTGCGACCTCGCCCCACTCCAGAAGGCGCTCTGTCTCGAGCAATGAATAGGTGTTGCCTTCCAGGCGACTCGAGTTCCACGATAGATCGATCAACAGGCGGTTCCAGATGTGCCTGGCATACGTACCTGCAAGTTGTCTCTCGCCCGTTGGCCTCCCCAACTCAGAAAGCCGCTGGCGCAATGCTGCGGAAAGATAAAAGCTGTGATTGGGCCGGTATTGGTCCAGAAATTGCCGGTTATAGCCCACCGGTTGGCGGTTCTGGATCGGCCTGCGAATCAGCTGCCGTATCGCCCTACCTTCCTCAGAGACCGGGAGCCGCGCGTCCCCTTCATCTCGAAACGCGACGCCTTCTGTGACGTCAACATGAATCACCTTGCCCTTGCGTTCGGGCATCCGATAACGGCTCGCCCTGGCACGACCTTCTTGGACGAGACGCTGCTGTTCAAGCAATGCCGCCACGCGGCGCTGCAGCGTGCGCCTTGGTAGGTCTCGCACAGAGGCCGCGATGTCGTCCATTGATGCTGCCGATTCGGATGTGGCGACAGCCCGAACAACGGCTTCGAGCTCTTCTTCAGGGACTTGCCGAGCCATACCGTCCCTCCTAGTGGCGCAATTAACTGAAATCGCGCCACATTAGCGTATTTTGTGGCACTATTCAAACATAGCGCCATTGAGACGCACTTTAGTGGCTCGATTACGGTGGGGCCCCTAACCTGATTTAGGGACCCATCAGACGGCGGAATCGTGCCGACCTTTGAGGTCAAGGTTGGGGCTGCGCAAACCTGTCTCGTTGCGTATTCTGGCCTCTCGTGATCACGCTTAACCAGAACGACCGGTCGCGATGAATCAGAATGGGTGATCGCGATCACCAGAATCCGCAATCTGATCTCTGATGCACCCGCGGGCATGAGTCAACCAGTAGCTTGTGCTCATGGGCTATCCTTCGGTTGAGGCGTGGGGACATGGTGGACGGTCATATGGTACTCACAGACTTCGCGAGTGTGACCATGGCGGCGTAAGAAGACGCCTAAGGTATGGGTCAGCGCGGGGTAATAAGAGAAATCCGAAGGCTTAGAGCCGCCCCATCCGTTGAAAAAAGTTTCAAAGTAATAAAGGCCTCGATACCGGAAGATGCCGATACTCGTTCCGATCGGCTCGAAGCCAGGGGGAACCGTGCCATCCGGAGATCGGTATTTGGGGCCCCGGCGACCAAAGAGTTCTTTTGTCTTGCGGGTGTCCAATCGTTTATCGCCAGGTGCCAGGACAAACGCCACCTGAGGCTGGGTGTAAAAAACCCTATAACCCATGGGAGCCGGCTGGCCGCAAACGCCGGGGCCGTTATTGATCGGCATCCCCTGCCAGATTACGAGGTTGGTAGGCCGTCCGTCGTTACCAATATCCACGGGCGGGTCATAGCGCCAGACCTTGATAGCGCCTTGCTGGACGTAGGACTTCACGGAGGCATACGTCCAGAAGGGGGTCAAGGGTGGGAGACCGAGTCGTTTCCGAAGCGCAGCGCGGGCCTCTTCCTGCGCTTTGCTGCCTTGCTTTCCAAAGGTGATAAAACTATCTACGCGCCGGATCACCCGATAGATCTCCCGTGCCGACAGTGGCACTTGGTGCAGCGGTGTGAACCCCGGGACCTTAGTGGTCTCAGGCTGGTCACAGGCCGGGGGGCCTGTATAGGTGGCGGCGTTCAGGCGTTCGAGATTGGCGTCACAGACCGGGGTGCCAGCACCCTTGATGAGGATGAAGTGATAGGTGCGGGGTCCTGGCAAAGCCCGCGCCGCAGCCGGACGCGGCGCAACCGCCAGCACCCCCAGGAGGACACCTATTATACGATTTACGAACCTCGCACCTCGTGTTCGGGTCAACATCACTTTTCTCCTCATACAAAGGCCCGTATGCGCGGGGCTTGGGTTATGGGCTCCAAGCGCCCCTTGGGTCTTAGCGAGTCGAGCGCCACCTCCGCATCAATCTGCAGGGTCTTCGGTAACCAATGGGAGATAAAGAGCATGGTCACTTGGCCACGGAGTTGATTGATGGTCTTGGCAAACTGCTCGGCGGTGGCGTGATCCAGATTGCTGGTCGCCTCATCAAAGAGCAGGATGGCGGGCTCTTTTAAGAGCGCCCGGGCAATGGCCAGGCGCTGCTTTTGGCCACCCGAGAGTCCTGCGCCCCGCTCCCCGATCTCGGTCTCGTAACCCTGCGGCAACCGTTCGATCACCGCATGGATCTCGGCCCTTTGGGCGGCTTTGACCACCTGGGCAAAGGTCGCGCGGGGGTTAGCCATCAAGAGGTTCTCGTAGACTGTGCCCGAAAACAGGATCGATTCTTGGGGCACCACTCCGAAATAGGCGCGCCATATGTCCGCCCTCGGTCCCTAGATTTTTTTTGTTATGGACGCCTCGTCCGCCCACCTCTTAC
>JAJYPQ010000417.1 GCA_021795255.1 Pseudomonadota bacterium | reverse complement strand
GATGTTGCCCGTGGTGCAGAAGGTCATGGGGTCCTTCAGTGAAGTGATTATCAGTCTCCCTGAGGAGATTTTCCTGAGCGCCAGTATTGGCATCGCGATTTATCCGGAGGATGGCGACAACGCCCAAGGACTGTCGCGCTCGGCGGACGCCGCTATGTATGAAGCAAAGGCCGCCGGCAAGAATACCTACCGGTTTTTTCGAAGCGAGATGCAGGACCGGGCGCGCGGGCGTCTTAGTCTTGAATCCCACCTTCATCGAGCCTTGGAGCATAACGAATTTCATTTGGTCTACCAGCCGCAGCTGCGTCTCGCCACTAGGCAATTGGCCGGCGTTGAGGTTCTGCTACGCTGGGCGCACCCGACCGATGGGCTTAAGTCTCCGGGGGAGTTCCTGGCCATTGCCGAGGAGATGGGTCTCACGATACCGCTTGGCGCCTGGATTCTGCGGACCGCAGGCGCCCAGAGCCGACGATGGCGCGCCCAAGGACTCGCCTGCGTGCCGATCATCGTCAATATGACCGGGCGGCAGTGTCGTGATGAGGGGCTTCCGGCGTTTCTCGATCAGCTGCTAGAAAACGAGAAACTGCGCGCCGAAGATATCGTGCTCGAGATCGCTGAAGGCCTCTTAGAGGAGGACCGGGAGGGTCTCTTGGGGACGTTACACGCTTTAAAAGGGCGCGGCGTGGGTCTTGTAATCCAGAATTTTGGAGCGGGCTTCTCGTCTTTGAGTCATCTCAAGCGTGTTCGGGCGGATGCTATAAAAATCGACTTTTCTTTCGTTGCTGGAATCGGCGAGGCGAGCAACGAGGCCATCGTTCTGGCTGTGATCGCCATGGGCCGGGCGCTCGGTATTCGCGTCGAGGCAGGTGGGGTCGAGACCGCAAAACAGTACCGTTTTCTGAAGGAGGCCGGATGCGATGTGGCCCAAGGCACCTTCATCTCTCCCCCTTTGGTGGAGGAGGACGCAACCGAGTTCTTTCGTACGTTTGCGATGCCTGGGAGTTGATTTCGTGCCCCCTGATCCCCATGTTCGGTCGGCAACAGTCACGCATCGGGAGTAGAGAGGCCCGCGACGACATATGACGACGACCGAAACCCAGAAACAGACCCTAGGCTTTCAGACCGAGGTGCGCCAGCTTCTTGACCTTATGATCCACTCGCTCTATAGCGAGAAGGAGATCTTTCTCCGTGAGTTGATCTCAAACGCATCCGATGCCGCCGACAAGCTGCGCTTCGAGGCATTGCGTGACGACTCTCTGTACGACGGCGATTCGGATTTGAAGATCCGCGTATCTTTCGATAAGGCCGCCCGGACCTTGACCGTTGCCGACAATGGCATTGGGATGACGCGTGAAGAGGTCGTCGAGAACATCGGCACCATCGCGCGTTCTGGTACCCGCCGGTTCTTTGATAGGCTCACGGGAGATGAAGCCAAGGATGCGCGGCTTATCGGGCAGTTTGGGGTCGGTTTTTATTCGGCATTTATGGTCGCAGACAAGGTCACGCTTCTCACACGGCGCGCCGGCACGGCTTCTACAGAAGGCGTGGCTTGGGAATCCACCGGAGAAGGGGACTACACGATCGAGACGGTAGACCGTCGCGAACGCGGGACCACCGTGATACTGCACCTGCGCGAAAGTGAAGACGAATTTTTGGAAAGCTACCGTTTGCAAGGCGTCATTCGGCGCTACTCAGACCATATTACGCTGCCTATCGTCATGCCCACCGCAGAGGGGGGCGAGGAGACCGTGAACAAGGCCTCGGCTTTGTGGGCACGGCCGCGCAGCGAGGTTACTGAACTCGAATATGACGAATTCTATAAGCATGTGGCCCACGATATCGACCCGCCGCTCGCGCATGTACACAGCCGGGTAGAGGGCAAGCAGGAATATACTACCCTGCTATTTATTCCGCGTCGGGCGCCATTCGATCTTTTTGATCGCGATCGTCGTTATGGGGTGAAGCTTTATGTGCGGCGGGTCTTTATCATGGATGATGCCGAGCAACTCATGCCTAATTACCTGCGCTTTGTTCGCGGCGTCATCGATGCTGCGGATTTGCCTCTCAATGTCTCGCGCGAGATACTACAAAAGAGTCGCGATATCGAGACCATCCGCAACGGCAGCACTAGGAAGGTGCTGGACCTTCTGGCCGATCTAGCTGACAAGGAGCCGGAGAAGTATCAGTCTTTCTGGACTGAGTTTGGGGTGGTCTTAAAGGAAGGAGTGGTAGAGGATTCCGGCAATCGCGAGCGGATAGCGAAGCTCTTGCGCTTTGCCACCACTTCGAACGATGCCCAAGAGGTGTCCTTCGCCGATTACGTTGGCCGCATGGTCGCGGGGCAAGACAAGATCTATTACTTGACCGCCGAGAATTTAGCTGCCGCTCGTCATAGCCCGCACCTAGAGGTCTTTCGGAAGAAGGGGGTCGAGGTCCTTCTGCTGACCGACCGTATCGACGAATGGCTTGTGACCCACTTACATGAGTTCGACGGCAAGCCGATCAAGTCGATCGCCAAGGGTGACCTCGATTTGCCTGCGGGAGAGGCAGAAAAGGCGGGCGAGGCGGAAAAACGATCCTCCGACCCCGAGTGGAAGGATCTGACCGAGCGCATGGCGAAGGTGTTGGGGGATAAAGTGAAGGAGGTTCGCTTGAGCGATCGGCTGACTGAGTCGCCCGCTTGTTTGGTCGCGGGCGAGCACGATCTCGGCATTCATCTCGAGAGACTCTTGAAGGCCGCGGGCCAAAAGGCCCCGGGCAGTCGGCCGATCCTTGAAATTAACCCCGACCATCTTCTGGTGGCACGCCTGCGCTCGGAGACCACGGACGCGAGGTTTAGCGATTGGACACATATTTTGTTCGACCAAGCGACGCTTGCAGAAGGCGGAACACTTGAGGACGGGGCGGGGTTTGTCCAGCGTCTTAATGCCGTGTTGCTGACCCTGCAGCCGCACTGAGAGGGATCCGCTATGAGAGAGGAGAAGGGTTTCGAGGGTGTCGGTCTGAAAGGATGGAGTATCGCGAGAGTGAGCGCAGGGTCTTGGTGAGTGCGCTCTATGAGAGTCATCTGAGCCTCCCGCTTCTGCATCGCGGAAAGGTGCGGGACCTGTACGACGCAGGTCCTAAGCATCTCCTTGTGGTCACGACCGACCGGCTCTCGGCGTTTGACTGCGTGCTCCCCATGCCGATCCCCGGCAAGGGCCGGATCCTAAACGCCCTTTCCCGTTTCTGGTTTGCGTACATGGAGTCCGTGATTCCAAACCACCTTTCCGAGCGACCGTTGTCCGCCGTACTGACGGCCCCGGATGAGCGCCGCCTTGTAGAGGACCGAGCCATGGTTGTGCGGCGTCTCACGCCTTTGCCGATAGAGGCCATAGTGCGTGGCTATCTCGCCGGATCGGCTTGGAAGGAATACCAGCGCACGGGATCGGTCTGCGGAGTCCATTTGCCCTCGGGCTTAGCCGAGGCCGATCGGCTTTCAGAGCCCCTTTTTACTCCCTCTACGAAGGCGGCAGCAGGCCTGCACGATGAGAATATTTCTTATGCGCAGGCCGAACGGCTTTTGGGACCCCACTATGCGCAGGCCGTCCGCGACGCGAGTCTCCGTTTGTATACGCGTGCCGCCGACTATGCCCGGTCTCGAGGGATCATAATCGCTGATACCAAGTTTGAGTTCGGTACCGATGAGGCTGGTGCTCTCGTTTTGATAGATGAGGTACTGACGCCGGATTCCTCGCGGTTTTGGCCGCAAGCCTCGTATCGGCCAGGCACGAGCCCCGTAAGTTTTGATAAGCAATATGTGCGCGACTACTTGGAGACTTTGGCGTGGAATAAACGCCCCCCGGCGCCAGTCCTTCCTGAGGAAGTGGTCAGTCGGACGCGAGCCAAATACGAGGAGGCCCTGCGCATCCTGACCGAGCCTTAGAGGTAAGGCCGCGCGCGTTTGAGCATAAGGCTGGCTGCGTTTGCGGCCTTATGCTAACGTGCCACGACGCATAGGCGAATGTGGCGGAATTGGTAGACGCGCTGGATTTAGGTTCCAGTGGGGTAACCCTTGGGGGTTCGAGTCCCCCCCTTCGCACCAACCATTGCTGTTCCCTGTGCCCGCGGCCGCCCCGATTCGGGACAAGCCGCAATCGCTCTTGGCCGTTCGTGGGCGAACCGGTATGATCAAGATTGGCCGTGTCCACTTTCCCCTACATTATTTTATGAGAATGCAGCATGCAAGTATCAATTGAAGCAACCGGCGGTT
>JAJYPQ010000416.1 GCA_021795255.1 Pseudomonadota bacterium | reverse complement strand
AGGGATATCAAACCGCACACGTCCTCCTCACCCCCGACCGCTACCTCGGTCCCGGCAAAGCGGCAAGGGTACCGGCGGACTTGGCCATCGCGGGGCGTCTCGATATCGATTCGCAAGGATTATTGGTTCTGACCGAGGATGGGCGCGTAGCTCGCCTCCTCATAGGAGGGCACGGGATCGAAAAGGAGTACCACGTCCGTCTTGCCGAACCAATAAGCGACCACGATCTGCGCGTGTTGGCCGGTCCGCTTTCCTTGGACGACCGCGCCTTGCGCCCGGTCTTGGTGCGCCGTCTGGGACCCGAGACCCTGAGCTTGACGCTGACCGAGGGCCGCAAACGCCAGGTCCGGCGGATGGTGGCACTCATAGGGCACGAGGTCCACAGCCTAAAACGGGTTCGGATAGGGCGCGTGAACCTGGGCCGTTTGGGCCCTGGACAGTGGCGGTACTTATCCGCCGGCGAGCGTTTCTAGATGTACAAGGTCTTGCGCCCCTGGCTCTTACGCTTACCCCCGGAAGCGGCCCACACGATGGCTCTCATGACGATTCGCGCGCTCGGTGTCCTCCCGAACTCGCGCTCAACACCTAAACTTCGTCTGCCCGTGACGGTCCTAGGCCTAAAGTTCCCCCACCCTTTGGGCTTGGCCGCAGGCTTTGATAAGGATGGCCAAGCGCTAGCCGGTCTTGCGGCCCTGGGATTTGGCTTTCTTGAGGTCGGCACGGTGACACCCAAGGCCCAGCTCGGCAACCCCCGACCGCGCTTGTTCCGACTTCCCGCCCACGGCGCACTCATCAATCGAATGGGATTTAACAATCAAGGTCTCGAGGCCCTCGTGAAACGCCTGCGTGGCCATCGCCACACCATCCCAATCGGTGTTAATATCGGGAAAAATCGCGACACGCCCCTTGCCCGAGCGGTCGATGACTACCGTTTGGGGTTTGCGGCGGTGGTCCCTTACGCGGACTATATTGCCGTGAACCTATCGTCACCGAATACGCCTGGACTACGCACCCTTCAGGAGCCTGAGGCCGCCCTATCGCTTCTTGGGGCCCTCAAAGACGACCAACTCGCCTATTCCCGATCCACTGGACGCTATGTGCCGCTGGCCGTGAAGATCGCGCCGGACTTCAGCACCGAGGCGCTCGACGCTTTGATAACGGTCATACGCACGACCAAATGCGACGCCGTCATTGCCACCAACACCACCGTGAGTCGCCCGGTCGCCGGGCAAACCCCGACCATGATGGAACAGGGAGGTTTAAGCGGGGCTTTGCTCGCAACCCTCTCGCGGCGCGTCATTTCGCAGCTTTTCCAGGGCTTGGGCGGCATTCCTATCGTGGGAGTGGGGGGTATCAGTGATGCCGAGAGCGCTTGGGACCATCTCGTGGCCGGGGCCTCCTTGCTGCAAATCTACACCGGGCTCGTTTATGAAGGGCCGGGGCTGCTTAGGACAATCATCAAAGGCTTATATGCACGCATCCAGGAGGCTGGATATGATGATCTCGCTTGCGCGCTTCAGGCGGCAAGACGGAACCTTTCGTCCGGAACGGAGCCTAATGCCATTAAATTTCCCTAAAAACGGGCTATCCTTTCTTGCGAGGACAGAGGTTTTGGATCAGTAAAAATAGGAAGAGGTGAGACGAAACTATGGTAGAAGCACATGACATGATCGTTATAGAAGGGGTAACAGAAGACGGACGGACGTTTAGACCTAGCGATTGGATAGAGCGCATCAGCGGTAGTCTTTCCACCTTTGGTACGGATCGGCGCATCCGTTATTCCCACTACCTACAGCCCCAAATCATCGACGGACGCAAGTGTCTCGTGCTCGATCCTGAGCTCAAGGCTGTCAACCCGAGCGCGTTTAGTTTCCTGGTTGACTTCGCGAAGGGCAATAAGTTAAAGATTCACGGGCTCGACGCGAGCGGCCCGCAAAAGGAGATGCCCCAAAGTCTCTGCCCGGCTTAATCGTCGAGGCTATAAGAAATCAGGCCATCCGCCAGCTTGGGTTCGAACCAAGTCGACTTGGGCGGCATGACTTGATCTTGATCGGCGACCGCCATAAGGTCGTCGAGGCGGGTAGGGTAAAGACAGAAAGCCACCCCTCCGTTGGCATCAACCCGCTGGGCTAGGGCCTCGGGGCCCCGTATTCCTCCCACGAAATCAATACGTTGGTCACGCCGCGGGTCGGCTATACCTAACAACGGTTGCAAAACGCGATCCTGAAGCAGACTCACATCGAGGCGCGCGACCGCATCCCCAGGAAGAACCCCAGCATAACTCAAACGGTACCACTGATGTTCGAGGTAGAGACCAAACTCGGCCGCCCCACGCGGCCTCACCGGGGCCGGTTCAGGAACTACGCGAAAGATCTTAGCGAGTTCGGCCAAGAATTCCGGGGTACTGTGACCATTAAGATCTGCGACCACCCGATCGTAATTCAGTATCTGCATGTCCTGGTCTGGGAACAACACCGCAAGAAACCAATGATGAGGCCCGTCCTCCCCGCCGCGGGTGTTCGCGACCACGCGGGCGGCGGCGGTGCGATGATGGCCGTCGGCTATATAAACCCGCCCCAGGCCATTGAAGGCATCACTCAGCTGCTCCACGAGCTTAAGCTCGGACAGGACCCAAAGACGATGACGGACGGAGTCGAGTTCCACATCGATGTCGGCTGGCCGCCCCGAAGACGCGCGCAACAGGGCCGTGATGCGCGGATCGGCGCGGTAGGTCAGGAAGGCCGGGCCGGTCTGAGCGTTTAACGCCTCGATATGACGGGCTCGGTCCCGCTCTTTATCGGGTCGGGTCAGCTCGTGGCGGCGTATGTGCCCGGCTTCATAGGCGGCGACCGAAGCGGTCGCCACTAGGCCCTTTTGGGTGTGCCCACCCATGGTCAGCTCATAGCAGTAGTAGGACGGCCGCTCATCGCGCCGCAAGACGCCGCCCAATAGCCGCTCCCAATTGGCCCGCGCCTGCCGAAAGACCGCCTCATCCGAAGCTGCCGTCCCCACCGGTAGATCGACTTCGGCTTTAGAGACGTGCAAAAAACTAAGCGGCCTATCCTTCACCGCCGCGCGCGCCTCATCGCTACTCAAGACATCATAGGGCGGCGCTATGACGGCGGCGGCGTGCACGGCATCGGGGCGCAAGCCGCGAAAGGGACGTATGAGCTTCATATCGTGGCGCGGGACGCCCCGCCGCAGGGCGGGGCGGGATAGCCTGGCAGAAGACCCTGCCCCAGTCCCACATCTCCTTTGTCAATGGCTATCAGTACTCAACCTCCCTCTCCCTGAAGGCAGAGGGTACTTAGGGGTGCAGCTCCCGGTCTCCGGGCCCTTGCGTTACCGCGACAGCGTCCGGCCCTGACCGTTTGGTAAGCCTCTTTGGCAAACGACCCACTCTGACGGTGTGGCCACCGTGATCGGGCCTGAAGGTTCAATTAGGGGCGCCATTCAAAACTATTTCGGAGGCCAAGTAAACCTGCAAAGCGCGCAAGCCCTGCGGATCATGTCGCCTATCGGCTATCGACGACCTCCCCCATTGGGGCTACAAAGAAGCTTACAAGCCGGGGCGCAGCCCCGACATCTACCCAAACGCCATGAGGCCCAGCGACCGTGTTCATGGTCACAAGAAAGCCAGGGGAACGCATCCTCATTACCCTTGATCCCGCCGCCGACCCTGATCTCAGTGCCCAGGACCTCTTCGCCCACGGCGCCATTGAGATCATCCTGGCTGAGACCAGCCCAAGCCATGCGCGCGTGGCGGTGGCGGTCCCGGAGTCCCTGGTGGTCAGTCGCCTGCCGCGGTCAAAATCCTAAGGCCCCTCGTTTATCCGAACGTTGTCAAAATCGGAGTCCAAAGGACGTCTTTTCCCGGCTCCCAATCCTCCCGTTGAAGGGCCAAGTCATCCGCACCCACCACAAAATGAAGCCTCTCGCCACTACACCGCTTGCGCGGCTGTAGTGGGGGTTTCCGGGGTCTGCGATCCGTGCGCGGTCGTGTTGCCGCCCCCGCGTCTTACCGTGATTTCACCCGGAGAGAACGCTATCGACTGAAAACGAAAGCCCAGCCGAAACACGTGGTACGTCGCCCTGGACCGAGGCCACGATGATCTACACGACACCCCCCATCGGGTAGGGAGTCGGAATACTCCGGCTCCCTCCCACACCACCGTACGTGCGGTTCCGCATACGGCGGTTCACGAGTGACGCTGAAGATACCGGCTAGTATCAGACATCGAGACCAATCGCAGCC
>JAJYPQ010000415.1 GCA_021795255.1 Pseudomonadota bacterium | reverse complement strand
AATCCCCGAACCACGGGATGGTGAGTTCCACCGGTCAGCGGTCGCTTAGACGCCCCGCGTTGGCGCCCATGGTGCCGATCCATGGGGCGACCCACCCCGTTCATGTCGGAAGAGGCCGCCCTTTGACCTTGCCTAGCGGCAATCGTAGGCTTTACGAATTGCCTATCGATCGGGGTTTCGTATGACAGCGGTCACCGTTTCGGAAAAATACCAGGTCGTCGTTCCTCGCGAGGCACGGGTCGCGCTCGGCATCCGTCCCGGCCAGCGCCTGCGCGTTCTGGTCTATGAGGGACGCGTGGAGCTCATCCCCGAGCGGGATATCCGCGAGGCACGCGGCTTCCTCGGGCCCCTTGATGCCACCGGACCGAGGGACGGAGATCAAACGTGAATGTGGTGGATTCCTGCGGCTGGCTCGAATACTTTGCGGGCGGCGAGCAGGCTTAAGTTTTTCGCGCCCGCTCTAGGCTGCACAGACAGATTTTTACCAACGAGGGGGGAAGTCGGGAGGTGTGGGATGAGAATAAAGTTGGTAACTATTGCGGGCGCTTTTTCGGAAAAAAGCGGCCCTCCTGAATGCGCCAAAATAAATAAAGTTGGTAACAATCCGGCGCTGCGACACAGGAGCTTCTGGAATATGAGTGAATAAAGTTGGTAACCGCGACTTCGTGGGCGTCGCTCAGGGCCTTTGGGGAGCAAGGGTGAGCAGTTGTGTGCCCTTGGCATCCGACAGTTTGGCAGTAGCTTATCACCCCCTCTCGGCCTAATGTGCAGGTGTACATAATCGCGCAATCCGCATAATCGGCCTTCGATGGCCTATCTTCGTAGACGACCGCTGTCGGCGAAGCGGTCTGTCACGTCGTATCCGTCGATGTTCCGCTCGGGCGCCAGAAGCCAGCGTTCGGCACCGCGCCTGAGCGGAGGCTGTCTTTGGAGTACAGCGGGAGGGATCGCCGCCCGCCTTCAAGCGCTTGAAGAGTAGCGTACTCACGCGGCACCTTTCATTGCAAGGAGTTCTTTGGCCAATGTCTTTGTGACTCCCCAGAGCATTGTTGCATCATCAACAGAAAGCGCTACTCCGTGGGCTCGTTCCTTTTCCGGATGAATGTAATTTCTGTAGTCACGCAAAACGACTGCCACGTCTTTGGCAGAACGGGAGATCCATTCCAGATCATGGCCAACGTCGATGTAGGCAGCAAGCGTCCAATGTCGGAGATCCAATGCCTTCCCGGCTTTCTTATCAAATGGCGCCACCAAAGACGAAAAGAGACGGGTCTTGTCCGAAAGCTTGTTCGCCCGCGATACGAAGAGAGCCTCCAGAAGGCCGCCCATCATAACGGTGGCCGCCAATGGAGCGCTGGCCTCTAAGCATCGCTGACATTCGTTCCAGCGACGAGTCAAGATCGCCTGCATTAGTGAATCTGCCGCAAGAGGGGAAAAGTCCGGCGCAACGTCTGGAGTGTGGGGCGCTGGGGCCTCGACCAGCAGCTCGGCACGCGCCGCCACGAGCGCATTTTTAGCATCCCTAACCGCGACAAGGTAGGTGTTCTTGGCTGAATCGCGCTCCGCTGCGTCCAAAACGCGCTGGTAGGGTCGATCTATTCCATCAAGTAGGTCGGCTCGAATCGCACCAACGACTGGACCGCGATGGCTACGAAACCAAGTGAGCGCAAATGCTTTCAGCAGATCGCGGTGTTCGGAGTTTCGTATCCGCCGCGCCTTTAGCCGGGCTAGCACTTTGCGTACATGATCGATTTCCGCTATTGCACTGTCGATCTCTGCGTGGGCATCGCTCAAGGGGTACTACCTCTTTTTGACCTTCGCTTCACCCCTGGAAGGAGACTTCTTCCCCTTCTTCCTCCTTGTCTGCCGCACAGGGGTTTCTCCCCCTCCCCCAGGGAGAGTCATGGCCACAAGGTTCTCCCCAACACTATTGACAGCGAACTCCCCTGGCGAGGTCCCATCCAGATAACCAGCAGACTTGGCGTTGTTCAGGGTAATGCGCGGGTTGCTCAGCCGTTTGCGTCCAGCCAACCGCGCCGCTTCCTGAAGGAAGCTTCCATCAATAGAATCCCGTCGCTCGGCAGGGGGCGCCTCGAAACGATAAAAGTAGGCTACCGCCGCCGCAAATTGGATGTCGCTCTTGGGTGACTTCGCCCCCATGAAGCTCTTAATGTCGGTCGCCTGCCCTATGCTCGACGAAACTTCAGGTGACATTTTCGGTGGTGTAGAAGCGCCTGGGAGGGCCGCCTGCTGTGGCACCATCGTGGAAATTTGCACTCCAAGACCCTCAGCGACCCAGCGAAGCACTCTCTGTTGACGCTCTGGAGGGAGGTCCTTGAGTTTATCGAATATATCTTTGGAGATATCAAAGTCATCAGTCTGAGCGTGGGTTATCATTGTACTTATCCTTTGAGTGATCCTTCGCGCGAATCTAAAGCTGCGGCCCGCCTACATAATCCGCGTCCCGCGTCAGCTTCGCTATTCAGAACCTTTATGGCGCAAACGTGGTGGCTGTGCACTCACCATCAAGCGGCTCGACTTTAGCCTATCAGCTCCTCTAGGCCTTACGTGCCGAAATCCGCACGATCGCCCAAGGCGGTTCTTAATGGCTTATATTCTAGACGGCCCGCGCCCGCCCTGTCCGGCTCGTCGCGTTCTGTCGGCCCTCGGACGGAAGGTCGCCGGTTAGCGCTTCCGCTAGCGGCCCGCGGCACGGGTGACTGTTTTGTCGACATCGGCATGGTCACGGTCTCATCCCGCCCTCCTTCGCGCACCTATATGCTGCCTGCCTCGAGTCTACCTGCCGGGCGGTTTTCTTATGCTATGTGCTGTTGCCACCCGCCGCTTCATGGCTTTTTTCTTTCGAGCCGGCTTCGCATTGTGCTTGAGATCTGCCTCGGTCAGCACCTCGCGCCACGAGTTCGCCTGTTGCTGTTGAGCTTTTATGAGCCATCGCGGCGGCGATGAAGGGTAGGGCTGTAGCTCACGCTCGCCGAACACAAGCCAGATGACGGCGCGGTCGGCGCCGACGTACTGCCGCAGCAGATCTTCGCGGATGTAGAGGATATCTCCTTGGAGGCCATCGACACCGCTGAGCGTGATCGTAGCTCGGCTCCCATCAGGCAGAAACTGGTCGAAGGTTTGCGCGCGGCTGCGGAGGTCGAATCGATGCGAGAAGGGGTGGGACGGCACTAGGGCGCTTCCCGCGCAGTTCATCTCGCTGTGGTAGCTCTCCCATGCGTACTTGTGCGCAAGGACCTCGACGCTCACCTTGTCATCGCCAACCTGAACGTTCTCGCGGTATATGTCGGGCGCTCCTGAGGCGAATTTCGGGTGCCACGGGATTTCGCCCGCAAGGACGTAGTTGTCTTTCGGGAGGTCAGAGGCTCCCCACGGCCGCGTCCCGGCGATTAGAGTGGAGCGCAGCAGCGGCACCCTCGTCTTATCGGTCGCGAAGGCCGATATGAAGGCCCACGCCTTGCGCCCGAGGATGCGATCGGCGGCCTCGACGAAGCCGTCGACGGCAAGCCACGGGCCGCGATGCTCGCCGATTGTCTCCCGCCGAAGCAGACTGCGTGGCATCGACGTGCCGCCCTCCCGTACCCATCTCTCATGACTTTTCATACTTGGCGACAACCATGCCTCGGGAACCGAGTGGTCCCCGTCCGCGGGCGGTTTCTCTGGAAACGACGGGTCAATATCCACAGCAGAGAATTTGCGCGTTCCACTTGGGAGCCGCCCTCTCTCTTCAAGTAGACCAGCATAGGTATAGAAGCCGATCCAGCCGTATTTCTTTCCGTAGCGTTCGGCGTGTGGCCGACCTCGCGGTCCTCCACGATATCGATCCTCTACGATCCCATTATCCAGTACATCGAAGGAGGCCTCTCGCCATCCGAGCGCCCAAACAATTCCGCACACATGAGCCACGGCTGCTTGGTGTCCCGCGTGATCCATATCGTAGTTGCGGCGATCCTCGAACAGCCTTCCCAGTGTGTAGTTCATGAAATCCATGTGGAGCGTCCGTCCGGCCTCGTCGGCTTCGGCATCGCCGGCGGGGGGCTGCACGAGCGCAGGCGCAGCAAACAGATATGCGCCGTGCATCGAGGGGGGAAGACATGGTGCGTAAAACTTCGCGGCGAAAGCGGTGATGCCCCGCACGTAGAATCGGGCAAGATAATGGTACGTGGGCGCGCTTGCTAATGTACCCACAAGGGTCACTGCGAGTTGCTCAAGAAACGCCTTCAAGAAACCTGCGAA
>JAJYPQ010000033.1 GCA_021795255.1 Pseudomonadota bacterium | reverse complement strand
CGGCGTCCAGGCCCAATACCTGATGCCGATGGGGCGTGCCTTCCTCATCCCCTACGCGCGTATGGACTATCAGCACACGCGCACCAACGGCTTCTCGGAACAGGGGGCCGGAGCCCTTAACATGCACTACCAGGGCCAGCAGACCAATCTCGGGATCTTCACCGGCGGCGTGCGTGCCGGCTACAACCTGAAGGCCGCGGGCTTGACCTGGATCCCGTGGGCCGAGATCGGGGCCACCGGCTATGCCGGCCAGCGTAACCTCGCGGTCTTGCAGACCATCGGTCTGCAGACCAATGCGTCTCTCGCCCACATCGCCCCGGCCAACACCCTCGATACCGGGGCTGGTGTGACCTTGGGCACCGGGGGCCCGTGGACGATGAAACTCGCCTACACCGGCCAGTACAACGGAGGGACACACTTGAATACCGTCTACCTGCTCGCTGACTACCAGTGGTAGGGATGCTCTCGCATTGACCCTACCCGCCCCCGGCCGGGGGCGGGGGGTCCCGGGGTAGGGACGCCCTCACGTGTCAGGGCCGCCTTGCGTCCAAGGGGGCCCATGCCATGGGCCGTGACGGAGTTTTGCGTATGAGCACGGATGTCTCGGTAATCGCGACCGAGCCACGGCATGACCCTGTTCGGCTGAAGGGACCGGGACAAGCGCGCAAGCGGGAGGATTCTCGCGCCCGCCTGAGCCCTTTGAGATATTCAGCAGGCTATCGGGAGCGCTCTGTGACTAATGCCTATGAGGCCTTGCGCTAAGCGCAAAAAGACGGCGGCCGCCGGGTTTGCTCTTTTAACCCTTTGCGTGCCAAGGGCGTCTCCTCTTCTTAGATCGTCTCGCTCACCACCCCGCCCGGTCGTAGCATCCCGTAGCTCACATAGACGGCGAGAGTCAGGGGCACGAGCGTGACGATTGCCACCACGATACGGATCCACGGCTCGCCGTAGAAGGCTAGGATTAGGGGGAGCACCAAGATAAGACCCAAGGCCCCGAGGGGGATCGGATGCGCACGCCAGAGGGCCAGCGTCCGCTCTAGGGCATCGATCGGTTTCAATGCGCTTAAGACCACGCCCGCCAAGACATACAGCGCGGTGGTGACAAGGCCCACTTGCAAGGCCCAGAAGATCAACAAGAGCACGGCCGTGAAGCTCGCGGCGACCGCGCTCCGGTGGGCAAAAAGACCCGAAAGGGTCAGGCCGTCTATGCCGAGCACCATGGCGACGACGCTTAAAAAGACCCAGGCCCCCAGGAGAATGGTCGCTACGCTCATAACGGACAAGGCGAGGTCGCGATCCCGCAGGGCCCCTATAAAGACATCCGCGGTCCGGACCATCGGGTTTGTGATGGGGCGTGGGTTCGCGGCCTCCTTCAGGACGCCTGCGATCACGGCTGGTGTCAGAAATACTAAAAGGACTCCGCCTACGAACGGTAGGCCCAAGACCAGAGTGGCCAGGGTGAGATACAAGGCCGTGATTCCGGCCCACCAGACGATGCTCGAAAAGGCCAGGGCATAGGCGCTCTTAACCCAGGCCGTCACATTCACGATATCCGTGTCCATAGGATCCTATACCGCTTCATGGTCTCTGCGTGTCGGCTTGCGGTCGCGGCCACAAGTGGCGAAGACGCGCAGTTTCGCTTCGCCGCGCATCGAGGATGCGCCGAAAGACCAACGGATCCTTAGTGTGCGTCAGTTCGCCCGGTCTTGGGAAGTGGAGGTCGGCTAAGCGCGATAACCAGAAGCGCAAGGCCGCGGCGCGCAGCATGGCCGGCCACGCCCCGCGCTCCATAGGGGTCAGCGGCCGAATCCCCTGGTAGGCCAAGACCAGGGACCAGGCCCGCTCGAAATCCAGGCGCCCGTCATCGAAACTGCACCAGTCGTTCACGGTGATGGCGAGATCGTAAAGCCAAGTGTCGGTGCAAGCGTAATAGAAGTCTATGACCCCGGTCAGATGCTCCCCGTCGAACAGCGCGTTGTCGCGGAAAAGATCCGCGTGGATGATGCCGCGCGGCAGGTCGGCAAAGCGGTACAGGGCCTGAAAGCGAAGTTCTTCGTGCAGCCGCGCCTCGTCTTCGGCGACCAAGCGACCCTTGAGTCGATCTGCGGTTTGTCGCCACCAGTGAGGGCCGCGCGGGTTAGGGCGCGTCGGCCCAAACGTGCACCCGACCCGGTGGAGCGATCCCAGGGTCTGGCCTATGGCCGCGCAATGCGCCGGGCCGGGGGCCACGATCGAGGCCCCGTAGAGTCGGGTCACCAGGGCCGCGGGTTTCCCGTGCAGGGACGTTATGTATTCCTTGCTCTTGTTGCGTTGCGGGTGGGCGCACGGGACGGCGTGTTCGGCGAGCCAGGCCGTAAGGTCCAAAAAGAACGGCAGATCGCTCAGGGAGACCGTCTCGAAGATCGTGAGCACATACTCACCCTTGTCGGTCGAGACGAAGTAATTCGTGTTCTCGATACCGCTTTCGATGCCTACAAAGGACACCAGGGCGCCTACCGAGTAGTGCGCGAGGAAGGCCGCAAGCGCGTCTTGTTCGATGCGTGTAAAGACTGACATACTGGATCGAGCCTCCTCGCTAGAGGTTCAGCTGGATCTCCTTTTCCTCTTCGGACGGCTCGAACCCGCTCAATTCGTAATAGCGAAAAATGGCATCGACCACCTCGTCGGGCTTGTCGAGCATGACGAAAAGCTCCATATCATCGGGGCTGATTACGCCGTCTTTGATCATGGTGTCACGAAACCAGTCGGCAAGGCCCGACCAAAACGGGGTATGGACCAGGATGATGGGGATACGACGGCTTTTGCCGGTCTGGACCAGGGTGAGGATTTCCATCAGTTCGTCCAGGGTCCCAAAGCCGCCCGGCATCACCACGTAGGCTGTGGCATACTTCACGAACATGACCTTCCGCGCAAAAAAATGTTGGAAGGTCAATCGGATATCCTGAAAGGCGTTGCCTGCTTGTTCGTGCGGCAGACGAATGTTGAGGCCGACACTCGGCGAGCGGCCGGCGTAAGCGCCCTTATTGGCCGCCTCCATGATGCCGGGACCGCCGCCGCTCACGACGCTAAAGCCGGCATCGGATAGCTTGCGGGCGATCTCCTCGGCGAGCTGGAAGTAGGGGTGCCCCGGGGCTATGCGTGCGGAACCAAAGATGCTGACCGAGGGCCGGATCTGGGCCAGCGCTTCGAAACCTTCGACAAACTCCGCCATAATCTGGAAGATCTTCCAGGCCTCGCGCGACAGCGCGCCCTCGTGGGGAGGGGCTCCTGGGTGGAGGGCCGAGGGCTTTCTTTTGATAATAGCTTTGCGAGGTTTTGGGGACGTCATGGCAGAGAGCGAGAATCCTGGGCAATTGCTGCTGTTGGTGGATGCCTCATCCTATCTGTACCGGGCGTTTCACGCCATGCCCGATCTGCGAAATACCCGCGGTGAACCGACCGGCGCGGTCTACGGGGTGGTCAACATGCTGCGCAAGTTGCGCGCGGATTACAAGCCGGCGCGACTGGCCATGGTCTTTGACGCCCCCGGTGGGACCTTTCGTGATGACCTTTATGCCGACTATAAGGCCACGCGGACCGGCATGCCGGATGATCTTGTGGTCCAAATCCCGCCGCTAAACGAGGTGATTCAAGCCTTAGGCGCCCCGCTGCTCGCCATCCCCGGTTTCGAGGCCGACGATGTGATCGGGACGCTGGCGACAATGGCCGCCGGCTGCGGTTTTCACGTCGTGATTTCGACCGGCGACAAGGATATGGCGCAGCTCGTTGGACCGAATGTCACCCTGATCAACACCATGACCGATCAAGCCCTGGACAGTGCTGGCGTATACGCCCGCTTCGGGGTGCCGCCGGAACGGATAGTGGATTATCTCGCGATCGTCGGGGATAAGGTTGATAACGTGCCAGGGGTCCCAGGCGCCGGTCCCAAGACCGCCGTGCGCTGGCTCACCACTTACGGTTCACTTGAGGGACTTTTGGCGCACGCAGCCGAGATCCCGGGGCGTCCTGGGGAGGCCCTGCGGGCCCATCACGAGCAGTTGGCTCTGGCGCGCACGCTTGTGACCATCCGCTGTGATGTCCCCCTGCCCTTGGGCCTCGAAGACCTCGTGCCTCGAGTCCCCGATCAGGAGGCCTTGCGGGCCTTGTACGGCCAATTGGAATTCAAGACCTGGCTGAAGGAGCTAGGCCCCGGCCCCTCCGATCACACAGTGCCTGCGGCGATCTTGGTGACCGAACTTGCCGTGCTTTGCGACCTCGTGCCGGAGTGGCGAAAGGCTGCGCTCGTGGCCTTCGACCTGTGGGTCGAGGACGGGAAGATCGCGGCTTTGGTGGTGGGGACCCACGGGTCTTGTAGCCTCATTCCGGTTCAAGAAGGCCTTTTTGCCTCACTGCGGATCGCGGATGTGTGGGCGGTCCTCGCCCCCTTGTGGGCCGACGCCCAGGCCTTGGTGGTTCATGACAGTAAACGCATACTCCGCATGCTCATGCTGGAAGACGGAGCAGGCAGCGGGAACGTCGACGATGTGATGTTGGCGTCTTACGTGCTCGACAGCGGCGCGCCGAGCCACGATCTCGCGACCTTGGCGCTCAAGTATCTGGGCCGCCCGGTGACCACCGAGGCGACGCTCCGCGGGCAGGGACGCGAGCTGCGCGCGTTGGCGGATATCCCTCGGGACGAGATCCTCATGGCCGCCGCCGAGTCCGTGCAGGCCTTGTGCGATTTGCACGAAGAGCTCACGACCCGTCTCGGGCAGGAGCCGGGGCTAGCCCGCGTCTATCGGGATATCGAGCGGCCGTTGGCCCCGGTGCTAGCGCGCGTCGAGGCCAACGGTGTCCCGATTGATGGCCGGATGTTAAAGGCTCACAGCGCCGAGCTGGCCGAGACCCTGAAGCGCTTGGAGGCCTCGGCCCATGAGCTCGCCGGGACCGCCTTTAATCTCAACTCTCCGTCTCAGATCCAGCAGATCCTCTTTACCGATTTGAAGCTGCCCATCAAGCGCCGGACCCCGAAGGGCCAGCCCTCGACTGCGGAGGAGACCTTGGTGGAGCTCGCCTTGGATTACCCGCTTCCGCAACTGATCTTGGATTATCGTGGCGTGGGGAAGCTCAAAAGCACGTATACCGACAAATTGCCACTCATGTGCGATCCGCGCACCGGGCGCATCCATACCCATTACCATCAAGCGGTGGCCGCCACCGGCCGCCTATCCTCGAGCGATCCCAATCTCCAAAACATCCCGGTGCGCACGCCGGAGGGGCGGCGGATTCGCCAAGCCTTTGTGGCCGGGCCTGGGAACCGGATCCTGTCGGCCGATTACTCGCAGATCGAATTGCGCCTCATGGCGCATTTGTCAGCGGACGAGGGTCTGGTGAGGGCCTTCCGGGAAGGCCGGGACGTCCACAGGGCCACGGCCGCGGAGGTCTTCGGGGTGGCCCTGGATGCAGTGACGGACGACCAACGTCGGGCCGCCAAGGCTATCAATTTCGGGCTCATGTACGGCATGTCGGCGTTTGGGCTCGCGCGCCAATTGCGTATCGATCAGGCTCATGCCCAGGGCTATTGCGACCTCTATTTCAAGCGTTACCCCGGCGTTCATCGTTACATGGAGAGCATGCGCGTGAAGGCCCGCGAGCAAGGTTACGTCGAGACCCTGTTCGGGCGTAGGCTCTATATCCCCGATATCAAGGCGAGCCATACCGCGCGCCGCCAGTATGCGGAGCGGACTGCGATCAACGCACCCTTGCAGGGAACGGCGGCGGATCTCATCAAAATGGCGATGCTGACCGTCGACGCCTTCATGACCAAGGCCCAGCTCGCTGCCCGCATGATCATGCAGGTCCACGATGAGCTCGTTTTCGAGGTCCCCGGGGACGAACTGGAGGTTCTTCAGGAGGGTGTCGTCCGGTGTATGGAGTCGGTTGCCGGTCTTTCGGTACCGCTTATCGTCGATTGCGGGGTCGGTGCGAATTGGGACGAGGCCCACTAGGAACTTCTTTAGGGGGCCACGGTCTACAGGATTAGGACGATCCTGTCCTTTGTCCGCTTCTCCTCCCTGAGCGGGCAACCTGGGTCACAAGACCTGGGACTTTGTTGTACCCCGGGCCTTCCCCTTTGTGCCCGGGGGTTTTTTCTTCCTCCGCGGCCCGACAGCCGAGCCTCGGCCTCCTCTTGGCAGGATCTTTAGGCTGCGCAGGCTTGGGCACGGCCATCGTATTTGCTTGATGCAGAGTTTGCCGCCGAAAGCCGGGAGGGCCGCTGGCCTCGATGCACGGGACCTTGGCATGTCGCCGATTTTCCCCGTAAGCCACGGGGTATGCCGTTGGCGGCAGGGGTAGAGCAGGTCCGGCGATTGAAGCTTTACCCGCGGTCGGTGGCAGGCCCGCACCATCGCCTTCGGTGCGCTTTGTGGGTCGGCGCGTCATAGGCTTCCGGCATCGGCCCGGATGCCTGCGCGCGGGCAATCAAGGGGCGAGCGTTTCGTGTCGAAGGCCGCAAAGGGCTCTTTGCCGGAGGGTCCTTGGGCCCGCCTTACAGAGCCGCCTGGCAGCTGCGCATGACGTGGTTCGGGTCCAGCCCCCCGGAAGCGCAATTGTGAGCGGGCCCGCAAGGGCGGACATAGCAGAGGCTTTCGGCAGAAAGACTGGCCGTCAGGTTCCCAGCAGACGCCGCGCCAAAAGCGACTGCATGTCCCGCCGACCGTCGGCGATCATGTAAATATAGACTTTCTCCTCGATCACCCGATAGATTACTCGATAGGGTTTGAAAGCAGTTTGTCGATACTCGCGGATACCAAGGGCAAGCAATTCCTGGGGGTAGGCCCCGCGGTCCGGAAACGTTGCCAGACTCTCTATGACGTCCAGTAAACGACTCAACACATGGTCGGCGCTGGCCTCGCAGTCGAATTTCACCGTGTAGTCGTATATCGACTCAAGATCTCGCTCAGCGCCTTGGGTGAGCAGTACCTCACACTTGCGGCCCGACATTACCGGGGCGTTACCTTGGCTCGCAATCGGGCAACGATCTCGCGTGCGGGCTGCGCCTTGCCCGATTCGATCTCAGCGTTGCCTAGCGCGAGGATTTTTAACAGCGCTAGAGTTTCCTGAGTTTCCTCATAGGACGCCACATCCTGGATGACTGCTTTGGCCTCACCGTTCTGCGTGATCACCAAGGGCTCTCTCCTCTCGGTCAATCGGGCCAAGACTTCCGCCGCGTTTGCCTTAAGGTAACTAATGGGTTTGACCTGAGATGAGTAGCGCATTGTAAAGTCCTCCAGACACCTTCGGACTAAATATAGTCTCTTTATGGTCCGCCGGCAACGATGTCCTGTTCCCCTCTCCCAGTAAGCCGATCTGAGGCCTCCTGTCAGCGTTAAGCGATTCGGCAACTTATGGCTCGGTATCGCTACCGCCTTACCCCGCCCGAAGGAGTGCCAGGGCTCGGCGTCCACGAAAGTGGGCCAAGGTCAGGTCACGGTTGGTCCTCTTCTTGAGTTCCCGCGGGACGCCTGAAAGCGCCTTTCCAGACCGCTCATGATCGGCGCTTTTGACTAAAGCCGCTTGCGAGAGACTATGCTGTCTCCTTATGCGTATACCCCGCGTCCATCACGGATCGTCAGCGTTCAAGGGGTATCAAGCGCCAAGAATCCCAGAATCAGCGCTCGGGCCTCTTCCACCCCTTCTTGGCTATGGGCCGAAAACGGCAAGAAAAAGGCGTTGGACGGCGCGCTCTTCGCTATGTCGCGGGTTTGTCGTGCGCGCTCGCTGCGATTGACCTTATCGGCCTTCGAGAGCAGGACTAGGATCGGGAGATCGGCGCGCTTGACCAAAAGCGCGTGATCTTCGGCCTTCAGTCCATGGCGGATGTCGGCGAGCAGCACCAGGGCCTTCAAGCTTCTCCGCGCGGACAGGTAGTCGGAGATAAGGGTCAAAAAGTCCTGGCGCAAGGCTTGAGGGACCTTGGCGTAGCCGTAGCCTGGGAGGTCAATGAGATGATGGCTCGCATCGAGCGCAAAGACGTTCAATTGTTGCGTGCGCCCCGGCGTCTTACTGACGCGTGCAAGCCCTGCTCGACCCGTCAAGGCGTTGAGGGCGCTGGACTTTCCGGCATTGGAGCGGCCGGTGAAGGCCACCTCATATCCGGTATCGGGGGGCAGGTCACATAGCCGCACCGCACCGGCCACGAACGCCGCGTCATGCAGATTGGGCATGAAGACCTAAGACCTCGGCTAAGAGGTGGGCACCGTGGGGCCCCAAGACCTCGGCCCGCCAACCACGGGCCAAGTTTCCGGCCGGCCCCCCTTGCACCATCTCTTTCAAGGCCCGGCGCGAACAAATGACCCCGGCTTCGATGGCGAGCGCCTTCGCGCAGGCGTCGACGTGGGCTACGAACGCGGTATAGAGGCGCTCTTCCTCGGAATCGAGGCGCGGCAACGCCCAAGCCCGGCGCGGGCTGTCTTCGGCGCCGCCCACGGTCGTCATGAGCGCATCCCCCCATCGCTCGATACTCTGGTGGTTGAGCCCCCGGCGTGCGGCAAGCTCGGCCCTATTCTTGGGCGGATGGGCGGCAAGCTCGGCGAGAACCGAGTCTGGGAATACCCAGTTGCGTGGAAGATTCGTCTCCTTGGCCGCTGCTTCGCGCCATACCAAAAGGTCCTGAAAAATCGCCTGCCCGGCGGGCGAGAGGCTAGCCCCCTGCCGATAGCGGTGCACGAGCTGGTCGGAATGGAAGCGGTAGAGGCTAGGGTCGGTTAAGGCTTGGCAGTCTTCGCTAAGCCAGTCCATGCGTCCTAGGCGAACCAGTTCCGACGCCAGCTTATCGTGCAAAACGTCCAGGTAGCGCACATCGTCTTGAGCGTAAGCGAGCTGCCGTTCGCTCAAGGGGCGCAGTGCCCAGTTGGTGCGCGTGGCGTCCTTATTGAGCTCGATCGACAGCAATTGCGCCACGAGGTTTGCATACCCAATCTGGTCATGATGGCCGACCAAGGCCGCCGCGATCTGGGTATCGAAGAGGGGCGCTGGCAGGTCCTCGGTTTCTTGCAGCAAAAGCTCAAGGTCCTGACGGCCGGCGTGCACGATCTTGAGACCCGGCGCCCGGAAGGCCTGAGCGAGGGGCCGTATGTCGACTTGGAGAGGGTCGACCAACACCAAGGCATCGGGAAGCGCGAGCTGCACTAAGCAGAGCTCGGCATAGTAGGTGCGTTCGCGGACAAACTCGGTGTCTAGGCCCACCCATGATGCTTTTGTAAGGGCGCGGCATAAGGCCTCGAGGGCCTCTTGGTCGGTCAGAAGTTTGGTCATGAACGGCGCAGTGTAGAGGGATGGGCCGTTTTGTTCCAGCCGCAAAGCGGTTTATTATGCCGACATGTCTTTGAACCCGCTTCTGCCTCCTGTCCTTGTGCGCCCTTAGATGGGCGCGCTCCTCGGGCTTTTCCTGGATATTGGGTTTCTCTCGGGGCGCCCGCAGGATTTGCCGGCCTCCCGTAGCCTGCCGATAGCGACCGGGGTTTTGGCGTTTTTGACGAATTACGCGGTGGATACCGGTTTTACCCAAAACGGTCAACGGCTTGATTTTGCCCTGGCCCAGACGTCCTTGCTCGGTCTTTGGATAGGACTTGTCCTGTCGGCGCGCCGCCTTTGGGGTCGCTATGGCCAGACCATGTCGGCGGTGTACGGGAGCAATGTTCTGATCAACCTCATAACTTGGCCGCTGTCCTTCGGCCGCGGGTTCGGCGCCTTGGGGTCCGAGATACTGGCGATCGTCCTGGCGGCGTGGTTTGTGGCGATTATCACCAAGATCCTTTGGCACGCAGTCGAACTTCCGCTGGTCTTGAGCGCCCTGATGAGCGTCACCGGGGTCGTTGTGAGCGGCTGGATACTGATCACCCTTTTCCCTTTACCACCGAGCTAATGCACATCCATATCCTAGGAATTGGCGGGACCTTTATGGGCGGCCTGGCCTTGATAGCCAAGGCCGCCGGATTTCATGTCACGGGTGCCGACCGCGGACTCTACCCGCCCATGAGCGATCAGTTGCGCGCGAGCGGGATTGCCCTGACTGAAGGCTACGAGGGCCTGCCCGACCCGCTCCCCGATCTGGTGGTTATCGGCAATGCCCTCTCACGCGGCAATCCGGCTGTGGAGCAGGTTCTGAATCGAGGGCTTCCCTACACGTCTGGTCCGCAGTGGCTGGCCGAACAGGTCTTGAAGGACCGGTTCGTCGTGGCGGTCGCCGGGACCCATGGGAAGACGACCGTAACAAGCCTCGTCGCCTGGATTCTCGAGGAGGCGGGCCTTCAGCCCGGATTCTTGATCGGCGGCGTCCCGACCAATTTCGGGGTCTCGGCGCGTCTCACCGAGTCGCGGTTCTTCGTCGTCGAGGCCGATGAGTACGACACCGCCTTTTTTGATAAACGCGCCAAGTTCGTCCACTATCGTCCGCGGGTCGCGGTTCTCAATAATCTCGAGTTCGATCACGCAGACATCTACCCAGATCTTGCGGCGATCTCCCGCCAATTCCAGCACTTTCTGCGCACCGTGCCTGGCCAAGGGCAGGTCATAGCCAATGGCGCCGACCCCGCCGTGGGCGAGGTCCTGGCAACCGGGGTCTGGACCCCGGTTGAGTATTTCTCGCGGGCCGACGGCTGGCAGGCCGAACCCCTGGTCGCCGATGGCAGCGCCTTTCGGGTATCGTTCGCGGGCCACGACTACGGCGAGCTCAGATGGAATCTGCTTGGACAGCATAATATGGCCAACGCCCTGGCGGCCTTGGGCGCGGCCCGGTTCGCGGGGGTCGCGCCCACCCTAGCTATCGAAGCCCTCGGACGCTTTAGCGGTGTCAAACGGCGTCTCGAGGTCCGAGGTCAGGTGCGGGGCATCACCGTGTACGATGATTTTGCCCACCACCCCACGGCCATCAAGACGACCCTTGAGGCGCTGAAAGCCCGAGTCGGGGCGGCGCGCGTGTTGGCGGTTCTTGAGCCGCGCTCGAATACCATGCGCCAAGGCGTCCACCGCGAGACCTTGGCGCCTTCCCTTGATGAAGCGGACGGGGTCTATGTTTATGCGCCGACCGATATTGGTTGGGACGTGGAGACCGCGTTTCGTACCCAAGGCCCCAAGTCCCATGTTTACCAAAGTCACGAGGCGCTGCTTTCCGATCTCGTGACCGATGCGCGGCCGGGCGACCACATCTTGATCATGAGCAACGGCGGCTTCGCCGATCTCCACGGCCGTCTGTTGAAGGCCCTGGAGCCTACAGCTTAATGCCGCCGTGTATGTACTGGGAGAAACGCGCGACGTCGTTGCTCACGCGCCGAAAGAGATGATCCAGACTGATCACTGCGTGTTCTAATAGGTTCACGGCAATATACGGGTGTTCGACCCGCATGCGCTTGTATTTGGCGCGCGACAAGAGCAGAACTCGGGTGTCGTCGGTTTTGGCGCGCATGCGCGCCGATCTGGGCTTGCGATCGAAAAACGACATCTCGCCCATCAGTTCCCCTTCCGTCATGCGTCCGACCTCGTGTTCCTCTCCGCCATCGTCATAATAGAGGGCGACCTCTCCCTTCACCACAAAATACAGCGCTTCACCCACTTCGCCGATATCCGCTATGGTAGCGTTTTTGCGGAACTGGACGAGTTCTGTGTACTCAAGAAGCGTTTCCACCTCCTTGATCGTGAGCGACTCGCAAAGATACTGATGAGTAAGAAATTCGGCGAGCTCAACCTTGGATTTTACGGTCATACTTGTTCCCCGCGACGACGCGCGTTTTGGCGTTAGAATAGCCTCTGTCCGCGGGGAACACAAAAGCGGCTACAATAGGTGCAACCCCTAATGAGCGATAAGGAGATGACGTGATGAGGAGATACGTGGCCCCGGCCCTCGGCGTGCTTTTGGCCTTCACGATGGCGGTCGCGCAAGCGAATGTGGTCGAGAGCATGGAGTATGTGCGTGTAAGCCCCGCCCAGCCGGTGCCTCTAGGTCCTAAGATCTCGGTCCAGGAGGTCTTTTGGTACGGCTGTCCCCATTGCTTCCATCTCCAGCCGGTGCTCAATCGTTGGCTCGCGCATAAACCCAAAGACGTGATCTTCACGCGTCAGGCGGCCGCCATCAGCCCCTATTGGCTGCCGCAAGCGCGCGCCTTCTTTGCGTTCAAGGAGCTAGGCCTCGTGCCCGCCCTTCACGATAAATTCTTTAACGCGATCCATATCCATCATGAGGTTTTGGATAATGCTGCCACGATTTCGCGGTGGGTAGCGAGCCACAGCCGCGTGCCGGCGGCCCGCTTCGCCCAAGTCTACCACTCCTTTGCTGTGGGTCTTGCCGTCCGCAAGGCGCGCCAACAGCAGGATGCGGAGGGCATCCATTCGGTCCCAACATTTATTGTGGATGGACGCTACCGCACCAACCCGAGCTTGGCCGGGAGTCGACGCCAGTTGATGCGGGTGGTCAATTACTTGATCCACAAGGCGCAGCATGTGAAGAGCCGTTGATTGTGAACGCCGCCCAGCTCTTTGTCCGGTGTTTGGAGAACGAAGGGGTTCGGTTCATCTTTGGGATCCCGGGGGAGGAAAACCTCGGGCTCATGGACGCCTTACTCGACTCTCCTATTCGTTTCGTGACGACCCGACATGAGCAGGGCGCGGCCTTTATGGCCGATGTCTACGGGCGGCTTACGCATAAGGCTGGCGTGTGCTTAGCGACCTTGGGGCCAGGTGCCACCAATCTTGTGACCGGGGTCGCCGATGCGAATATGGATCGCGCCCCCCTGGTCGCGATAGCCGGCCAAGCCTCGACCTTGCGCCTTCACAAGGAGTCGCACCAGGTCTTAAATCTCGTCAATCTCTTCGCGCCTATCACCAAATACGCCGTTCAGGTCCTAGAGCCTGAGACCGTAACCGAGGTTGTGCGCAAGGCGTTCAAGCTTTCCCAGATCGAAAAGCCGGGGGCCTGCTTCATCGATTTCCCCGAGAACGTCGCCGCGAAGCCCGCCTCGGGCGTGCCCCTCAAAGTCCAGGTCGCGGCCGCCCCGTACCCGGCCGCCTCGCAAGTAGCGGAAGCGGCCACGGTGATCGCCGCCGCGAAATTCCCGATCATTATGGCGGGGAACGGGGTGATCCGCGGCCAGGGTTGCGAGGCCTTGCTGCATTTTGCCGAAAAGCTCCAGATTCCGGTGGCCACGACCTTCATGGCCAAGGGCGCCATTCCCGCCTCGCATCCCCTGGGTCTCGGCACCGTGGGCCTGCAGGCCCATGATTACATCTCCTGTGGATTCGATCGCGCCGACGTCATTATCTGTATAGGTTACGATATCGTTGAGTACCCGCCGATCCTCTGGCATCCCACGGCAGATCGGCAGATCGTGCACATCGATCTGCGCCCCGCCGAGGTCGATGCCCATTACATCGTGACCTCGGGCGTGATCGGGGATTATGCCGCGACCCTGCCGGCCATCGCCGAGCGTATTCCGCCCCGACCTCCAGTGGCCTCACAGAACCTACGCGAACTCATACGCCGGGAATTGACCACGTTTTGCGATGACCGAGCGTTCCCCGTAAAGCCCCAACGGATCGTGGCGGATCTGCGCGCGGCGCTCGGCGTCGAGGACATCGTTTTATGCGATGTCGGCGCCCATAAGCTTTGGATGGCGCGTCTCTACGATGCCGAGCGCCCCAATACCTGCATTATATCAAACGGCTTCGCGAGCATGGGCATTGCCGTGCCTGGCGCTGTGGCAGCGGCCCTGGCCTGTCCTGGGAAACGGGTCGTGGCCGTCACCGGAGATGCGGGCTTTCTCATGAACTCCCAGGAGATCGAAACGGCGATGCGTCTTGGCGTCGCCTTCGTGGTTCTCATATGGAACGACCACTGCTACGGCCTTATCGAGTGGAAGCAGCAGCTCCACTATAAGCGCACCGGGAATGTCCAATTCACCAACCCGGATTTCGTGCAGTATGCCCAGGCTTTTGGTGCCGACGGCTACCGCATAGAGCGCGCCGAGGATCTGCTACCGACCCTACGCAAGGCTTTAGCGACACCTACGGTTACCCTGATCGATTGTCCGGTCGACTATGCCGAGAATATTCGCCTAACGGAGGAGTTAGGCCAGATGATCTGTCCCACCTAATACTTGCGACCCTGTGCCACCGAGGACCCCATCGCGGGCGCAAGTCCCTTTCGTCCGCCCCATGTCTCGGAAATTGCGCCGCTCCAGCGTGCCGCGAATGCCGCATACGGTCCAGGCTGCAATCCGCCATGCCCGAGTAGCGCCTTGCGCTTGGGGCTTGCCGTAAACGAACAAGTTTCTTGGCTCTTTAGCCGAGCGTATTCGTGGTCGTGTTGCCGTTACCAGCGATCACCAACAAGACCCCGCCTACGATGATGGCGCCGGCGCCCACCCACAGGGGGATATTGACGTGGTGCTTCTTTTTAACGGAAAGAGAGAGCGGGCCGAGCTGCGCCTCCTTACTTTTATGCGTGTAGCTGAATCCCCCGTAGACCGCACCCAAAATTCCCAGGATGACCAAAATAATCGCGAACACTCTGACCCCTTTCATTACATCACCCCGCTGGTTTTCATCGCACGAAGCTACCACAACGGCCGCGGTTTCTGCCCCACCAAAGGTCTTATAATCTTGGTATCCGTCCTTCCCGTCGCCGCATGGGAAAAGCGTATGGGGACCGGCTTTCGGGGGCATGCCCCCTTGTATTCCTCCCAGAGAGGCGTGGGGGTGACTCCTGTACGGGCGGGTTTCCGAGGGATAATGGGCCCATCGGGCGATGGTCGCGACGGGGTCACCACGGGCCCGGCCGGGAATAACCGCGCCCCCGTTGCCCCTCGTCGTCGGTAACGGCCGGGAGCGGCCCGCAGTCTGCACTCGGCATACCTATTCAACCGTCGCGGACTGTGAAAGACCGCAACTTCGTGCGACTTCGCGATTTGAGCGTTCGCGCCCCCATTCCCGGCGCAGCACGTCACCTACCTTGCGCGCGCCGACCATAGGGCAACATCGGCCATATGAAGTCTTCTTGATATTCCAGTAATAAGACAACGCTCTATTTCAACGGTAAGTAAATATCCGTAACCAACTCGTGTTCTGGGGTCTTGGGCCGCAGGTTCAGGTAGTGAAAGTACAATGGGAAATCGCGTAGCTCCTCGCCACTTTCGGGCAACCAGTCCCGATAGAGGTAATAGGCGCAGGTCCCTATCCCCTCGTGTGGACCGTAAAGGCGTATGACCGCGCAGCGGCCGGCCGGGATCACTTTGTTGACAACCCCTTGCGGGTTCGCGGGGACATCGTCTGATACCGCGCCGCAGATGTCAAAGCGGAATTGCTCCGGAGCCGTCGTGTCGGGGTTATCATAAGCAATTCCGAATGTCTTGCTAGAGATCGCGGGCGACAGGCCGCTTGCCTTGCGCCACTCGATGAATATCGCAGCCGAATCATTGACCGATACGGGCGCGCCTCGATGCTCTAGTGCCGCCACCTTGGTTTCTTCAAACCCCACAATCTTGACTTCCATAGTGTGTTTCCTCTCTCTGATTGGCAACTCATATCGTTCGTTCCAAGACTTCCACTCAGGACCTGCGCGAAATTCAGAAGGTGTTTGTCCAAACGCGTTCTTAAACGCGCGGGAAAAAGACTCCGGATTTTCGAAACCGGCATCCAAAGCGATATCGGTTATCTTCTCCAGTTTGTTGAAGACAAGTCGATAAGACGCACGCTTAAGTCGCATCAGCTGAATGTATCTGAAGACGCTTATCCCGGCGTACTCAGAAAACTGTCGGTGAAAGTGATATTTTGAGAAATTCGCCACTCGGCTCAAGAGTTCCACGGTTAAATTTTCGCCAAGGTGTCTATCGATGTAATCGAAGACCCTGTGGAACCTGGCCGCATAAGCGCTTGCTTTCGACATATGCCCGTAGTGCATCTCTGAATGATGACGAGACTATACGGCGTCATAGGGAGGCTTGTCCTGACTGAGGTTGCGCTTTCGTTTCTATTGACGTTTTATCTTCACCATTGCGACGCACTGCCGGCTGCCGTCCCTCGCCTACCTCGGGCGTTTGTAAGCCGTGAGGAGCGGCAAGCGTAGGGACTCTCCTTTTTGTGTTGGTATAACCACGAACATAAACACTGCAATCTGACGTTTTTCAGGTCGGCGAAACGCCAGGCCAGGAAAAGCCATTCGATCTTTGGGTGATGTCCGCCTGTGGGCAAGAAAACGCGCGCCCAGAACCCATCAGCGATGCGGTCGTGATGTACGCAACGGGCCACCGCCAAAAACGCAGTCTGGCTCACTGAGTTGGCGGCAGAACCCGTCCTCTCGCAATCCGAGGTCGCGTGAGGAATCGATGCGCCAACAAGCTTGACGGCTACCGTGTGCAAGGGGCAGCACTGAAGGATGGATACGACCGACGGGATGCCGCAACACCGGGCCATCGGGAGCAAGACTGCATGCTCACGCTAGCCTCTATCGCTTTAAAGCTTGTGCCCGTCTCTAGGGGTAATGGCCCTTCGTGCGGCGTGGGCCGCGCCCCTTAGTCCGCCCGCTCTCGCAAAGCCCCAGGGGCTGCGGCGGTCCCTGCGATCTCGCTCCTTTAGGGAAATTTATCTTTCTTCACTTGGGCCATCTGCGCTTGCGCGCGGGCAACGCTTGCCTTGAGTCTCGAGTTCTGGGCCGCTAAAGCGGCAAGGGTTGGGGAAGAGAGAGTGGCGGAGGGGAGGGTGCTCGGGCAGGCACTTGCCACCCAATGGCCGCGCAAACTCGCATGCAGGACCGTTGTGCGACCCAAGAAGATCTGTGTCCGAGTCCAGGACCCGCGTAAAAGATCACCCTGCGCGCGATCTGTAAACGTGTAGCGGCCCCGATCGATATTGGTCATGGACCCAAAATGAAGATCGTCATGCCATATCGCCTCGGTTTTATGGATCCCGCGCTTTATGTGTATGGCCACAGGGCCACTGGGTCCGCCGGCGGCACCCAATACTGCGATACTGTTTTGGCCTTGGCCCAGGGTCTGCAAACACTGCAGTCCGTCGCTTGTGAATTGCAAGGAACCAGTAAATATTTCGTGGATGGCCCATAAGCCAGGGCGAAAGCCACGAGTGGCAAGGGCCCCCTCAGACGCCAACAATCCCGCCAAGACCACGATCGCGACAAGTGCGCGCTTTGTCATAAAACCCCCGGTGATGGTAGCGGGCGATGAGGGCAATGGTTTATTCGACCACGCCTTGCTTTGATAGAGCCCTGCCGCTGTCGTAACGGCCCCCGTAGCCCCTTAAGCTGGCCTCGGGGTGGCCATTTACGGTCGTTCGGGGCCCTCGGTCTCTGTCAGACACAGTCGACCCCCATGATAAGCCGCGCCCACTAGCCCGCCCTACGCATTCTGCCGTGCCCTGATCTTTGAGGTCAACGCGAAATTTGTCCGGTCTTGGGCTTGACCACACATGCCTTTGACAGGCAGGCTTTGCACAGTAAAGGTTTCACTCACCCAGACGATTCGGAGAAGACAGCCATGCGTGCCCTGGGACTTACATTGTTAATAGCGAGCTTACCGCTTTATGCCGCGACCCTCGCTCAAGGGCAGTGGCGCGTGACGGTTCATAGTCCCTACCTCAACACCACCTACATGGCATGCGATCGTGGCGCCGCCGCGTCAAGTTGGATGGTGCAGCGGTCCGGACACAAATGCCGCGTTGTCTCCTGGCGGCAATCAGGGCGGGTCGTTCAGGGTCAGGAGGTCTGCTACCAGACTATGCCGAATGGCGGGGTAACGGCTACGCGCGCCGATATCCATTTGACCCTGGGGCAACACCATAAAAGCTATTCCGGGCATATTGCCGCCCATGTTCAAACGCCCATGGGGGTCTTCACGAGCCAAGAATCCCTCGCGGCCCGTTGGCTGTCGCCGGTCTGTGCCTCCCATTGAGAATTCTCAAGGCGTGCTCGTAGTGCTACACCCCAGTGTCGGGGGCCGCGTGGACGGCCGTCCTGCCCGAGGCGCTGATGGCTCAGCACCCTGGGCTTTGCGCGGAGTCAGTGCGCGAAAGTACCCAGACCCACGCTGCCAGGGTGCGAGTGGATAGGGCGGGCGCTCAGCGACGCTCGCGATAGGAGCGGGCCCCCGCGGATGTCATGAACGTCCCGAACACCCCAACGCCTAATGCTTCGCGCTGCACAGGGGTATCGCCTCCGGGACCGAGTCCGTGCCGCGCGCAGCCGAGGCCCGGAATGGGTCGGCGCCACGGGAAGCTCCTCCCGAACGGGTTCATGGCCAAAAGGGACCCTTCTCCCACCCTGTAGTTGAGAGCCGGAACAACGAGGCCACACTTACCATCAGAAAACCCGCCGGTCTTCGAAAGTCTTGAAAATGGCGTTATTGCGCGGTCTGGACACGTTTTTGGAA
>JAJYPQ010000414.1 GCA_021795255.1 Pseudomonadota bacterium | reverse complement strand
GACCACGCCTTGATTGCCGCCGCACGCACCTTGAAACGCCACTTCATAACCGATTTCGCACACAGCGACCCCCTCCCGGGGATCGGTCGCGATTCCCGGGAGAGTCCCGGCTATCCCCACCGCGCTTACGGGGCGGCGATGACAAAAAGCGTCCACCCGGCAACCCCTGGAGGGTCAAGGACAGAAAGGCCGCGGCGAGGCACTGACCTTAAGGTCGTGGTGGCGTTCTCGGTCTTGATCCTTCCTGCTCGGGGCCTTGCCGATGAGGCTACTCCTCACCACCCACGACCGTGACACTTACTGCCCACGACGCGGTGCGGCTTCACGTTACGCACACGCCTGAACGCGCCAAGCACAGCCGTTAGAAAAGCCCGGCAAGTTCCCCGGCCACTTCATGGCTCATAGCGGGCGTGGCGTAGGAAAAACGCAATCGCAACCCTTTAGCCTGGGCCACGATACGATCACGGTAAATCAGCCAGCCATTGATACCCCCGGCCGAACTGCTGACGGAACTGTTGGTACCCTGGCTCGCAAGGGTATTGGTGGATGTGTAGGCCCCTTTCTGGCGCTGCTCGAGCTGGATATCCACAACCATCATATAACGGTTGGTCGAAAATACCGCCCCGAGAATGCCGCCCGCCAAGGCACCGATTCCGCCCCCGATCAGGGCGCCATTGCCGTTACCCGCGACACCCCCGATGACGGCGCCGCCAAAACCGCCGGCCAAAGCGCCTGCTGCGGCATGTGACGCCCTCTCCTTGCCGACATAGCGAATATTGTAAAGAAGCATGTAATGCGCGTCGTGGGGATTGTTAGTGATACGGTAACCCTTGGCCATAAGTCCCTGCACGACGAGCTGGCCAAAATGGAGACCCTGGGCGCTCGACGTATTGTGGCCCCCCACATAGACGACCTTTTTGGCCGGCCCGACGGGTTGCAGGAAGATGCTAGACGACATGCGCACCGATAGGCGCATGTTGCCGGCCGATAGACCACTGGCGCTCGTGCCCTGTGGTGCCGGACCGTTCGCGGTGGCGCAACCCGCCAGAAGCGCCCCAAGCGTGAGCATGGGTACAAGACGTAGACCTTTTTGCAACATTATTCCCCCCCTTTACTGCGTTTTATCAAAACACATTTACCGCCCTCATGGGCGAGTTCGCGCATTATCCAGCCACCGCACGAGATCCGTGCGCGATGAGCCTATATAGGGGGACATAAAAAATCAACAAGGGCCATTTAAGTCGATGGCAAGAAGAATGCGTGATGGCCTTTGGAAGCACCATAAGCCTGCACGCTCAATCATCGCGCAGAAAACGGTCACCGTCTGCGTCTGTTGCCGGAGCTTGGGTCGCGATAACCCCATGGTCGCCGACAAGGCCCGGCCTATCCGAGCAGCCCCGGGGTTATTGGCGCAGCGACCGCCGGCAATACCGCCTGGGATACATAATTGGTGATCGCATCTATGGTTGCTGCGTTCAAATCTGCCGGACGCGACACGCGAGCGGATACAACCAGATATTCTTGATGGGCACACGGATTGTCTTGGCCGGCCCCCATGTGCCGCGACCCTCAAGTCGAACCCACTGGAATCCCGTTGGCCGCCCGATAACGGGTCCCCCGGAAGAGAAGGTCTCCAACAGCACCGGACGATGGCTAGCCCAACTTAGCGGATTCGCCTCCGTAACACTGACAACCTGTTGTTTTATAAAGATGACGACCTCAAAGGTCTACACTACGCGGCGGTTGCTGTCTGGGCCTGGGTGCGGGTGATTTTCGG
This sequence comes from Pseudomonadota bacterium, assembly GCA_021795255.1. The sequence goes on along the minus strand of JAJYPQ010000414.1, from coordinate 2,497 downwards.
GGGCGGTTGTGACGGCCATTGCAGATGCAGCCGATCAAGTAGAGCTGCGGTTTAGACTCGGGTTCGGTGGTACGTGTGAGCACGATCTGACGGCCGTCAGTGGTGGGGATATGGACATCAAGCATCTGCGCGGCCGCAAAGGTATCGAGCACGCCCCGCGGGGTCAGGCCGCCCGCGTGAGGTTTCAGCTTTTGCGCCAGCGTGGTATGCAGACAATAGCTCAGGAAGGCGATGAAGACATGCGCCTCGATGCGCTGCGCGTCCTGGTGGTAGATCGGGCGGATCGCCAGATCCCCTTGAGATTCTTGAAGGCCTCTTCGACCTGGACGAGCTGGGGGTGCCCCTCATGAGGCTTTTACGGGCTACCCACACGAAACCCGAAAGGGCCTTGTTTAACGATGGCACATCCAAGACTTCTGTTACGGGGTCTCTTTCCGATCCCCCGATCCCCCGAAGGGAGGGAGGCGTCCATTCCATCTACACCAGTTTTAACCAGCGGAATCCTGCCCGCAACAGGCTTCAGCATTGTTCCCAAGGTAAGCCGTGAAACCGCCAGCCGCCGAGGGTGCTGCGATGGTGCTGTTCATCGAGATCACCCTCAAAACCCTCGCTGACATGAAAAACGCGCTTCAGCCCAGCGGCGACTAGCGCGGCCGCCGCTTCCTTCGAACGCTTGCCGCTACGGCAGATAAGAATAACGGGCGCGCACTCCTGATCGATGTCGCATGAGACCCCGCCTAATAACAGCCGCCGGACCTCGGTTACGAAGTGTGGGTTGATAGCCCAATCCGGTTCGTCAATCCAAGGGACGTGCACCGCGCCCACCGGATGGCCCACAAACAGATACTCCAAGGTTGCACGAATATCAATCAGCAACGCTCGCGGGTCATTCTGCAAGAGTTCCCATGCCTTGTCGGGGCTGAGGCTCACCACTTTCGAGTCAGTCAATCGTTCCTCCCGATGCATGGCATCTGTCGTTTCGCCAACGATTACGCACATCGCAAGCTTCCCCAGATTCTCTATTAATCCGTACCATATCCAGAGCGCAAACTTACATAGGCCGAACGCGAGGCGTCGAAATAAAGCTTATTGTATAATTGTGCGCGGTGCCCGGGATGGTTGGCAAGGAGTAGTCCCATGGCATGCTCTTCAACCGCCGGTCGCAGACATGACGCGCACAATCTTCTGCGGCATCTCGCAAAACTCATGCCGCTGCGGTTTGCGTCCCACAACAGCCCGGACCGCCGCTTCCAGTAGAGAGCGCGTGCCAGAAAGGCCACTACGACCTGTCGCCTTCAAACACCCACCCTTATCTTGCGCTTCGCAGTCTAAACCCACGCGGCGCGTTGGGGCCGGTACAAAAAAGGCACCACTCACCCCACGCCTAACGTAAAGTCAGGGGCGTGCGTAAGGGGCATGCGCCGCAGGCTTGGATCAGCGCCAGATCGCCTGAGCCTAGCTGTCGCAGGAGGTGGTGAGCAAACATTTTTAAGGTCCTCGTGGTCGGTGTGGTACTTACCTTCTCTGCTGGCGCGACTGCCTTCATAAAGCTCGGACGGGCGCAATCCGTGACGTGCCGGCACACCCTCCGGCAGCCGCCGGAGCTCCTCGACCACCAAGGCCTTGACGTTGTCCCTATCGGTGCCGAAGCCGTGCCCGGACAGACCTCCTCAATACCGCCGAGCGGCTCGCGCCCGAGCTGCCGAACGACTTCACGCACGGACTGCTTGATCACCTTGCGCCACTTCAACCGCACCTAGTCGGGCTCGGGCGAGATCCCGCTTGGTGGCGAGGTACTCCGGGGTCGAATGCTCATAAGCCCAAATAGAAAGATCACACAACGGCGCGACCCATGTCAGGTCGTAGACCCCGAGCACGACCCGACCATACGCCTGTTCCGGCACGGCGAGAAAAGTCAGGGGACGCATATTGGTGCGGATCACGACAGATTGGCCGCAAGCCGCGAGGTCCGTTTATTGATGTCGGCGAAAGGCTGCAAGTAAGGCAAATGGACCACCACGAAGAAAGACTGCTCGAAGGGATCGTCGATGCGATTCACCCTCTCCAGCCGCAGGTCAAGCAATTCTTCGATCTGGGCCGACACGGCCCGCGGGCGATAAACACCTTTGCCGATCTCCACCCCGCGTTGCCGCAGGCGGCCTTCATCGGCGGGATCGGACAGAGGGTTTCCGAAAGAGCCCTGTGCAGGTTGAAGAGCGTGAACCGGTTGAATTCGACTGTGTCGGCGTTACCAATTAAGAGTTCGATGGCCGCCTTGTGGTTTAGGATCATCTGCGTCTCGAAGGCGGCCTTGCCTTGCGCGGCTTGGCCGTGCTCGATCAATTCCCGGGTATCGAGCCGGGTGTAGCTATTGCCATCCAACTGGCTGGACGCCCAGGATAGATCGATTCGCAGACGATTGAGGATCGCGCCCCATAAATACCAGATGGCCATCGTGTCTGGCCGGTATCCCCCATCCTGCGCCATTGCTGCCGCA
>JAJYPQ010000413.1 GCA_021795255.1 Pseudomonadota bacterium | reverse complement strand
ATCTAAAACGGGCGTAGATCGCCCCAACGGCGTTTTTCCCAACCGCGTCCGGCTTGATAATGGAGAGCGTACGTTCGATGGCCATGCCTTAAATTCCTTGAAAAGGGTGAGTGCCGAAATGGGCGCATTCTAGCGCCTACTTCGGAAGGCGGCAATTTTATTGGTCCCGGATAGTGTACCAGAAGCCCCAAGCCCCCATACGCCCGCCTTCCGGCTCGCTCGGGGACCCGCCCCTACACGGGGGGTCTATCGAGGCTTTGGGCGCAGAAGAAAGGAACCGGCCCCTCAAGGTTGCGGCCGAGGGCGAAGGCGGTTTCGGGGCGCATGTGGAGGATTACGAGGCTCGCCCCCAAGAGTCGGCAGCTTCGCCCCAACTGCAATAACCATTCGTAGTACACAGGATCGATGACCGGGACGTCTTTGACATCATAGTACAAATACCGGCTCTCGCTCGAAAGCAGAACCCGGACGAGATGCTCGATGTAGTCCAGGGCCGCGCTCGGGTCAAGGCCCTCACCCGGCTCAAGCAGGAGACCGGCGGGACCGATCTTGGTCAGGTGCCAGGGCCGCCTCACACCGGCCTCTCGCGGACCTCGATATTCATGAGCCGAAACGCCTCCTTTAGGCCGTCCGACAAGGTGGCGCGGGTCGTGACATCGGTCAATTCGATATTAAGGCTCGTCAACGCCCGGGCGATATCCGGACGAATACCGGTCAAAATGGCGTTGGCGCCCATGAGCCGGACGGCGCGCGTCATCTGGATCAGATGATGGGCCACCTGGGAGTCCACGGTCTGGACGCCTGTCACATCCATGACCACGGCCCGCGCCCGCTCGGATTCGATCTTGGTGAGGAGCCGCTCCATGATCACCAGAGTGCGCTGGGAATCCAGGGTACCTATAATGGGCAGGGTCAACACCCCATCCCAGATGCTGGTGATAGGTGTCGACGTCTGCTTCAACTCGTCTTGTTGGGCGCGAATAGTTTCCTCGCGCTCGTGCAGATAGGTATGGAAAACCGACAACATCATCTCATTGAAAAGGGTCGCGAGCAGCAAAAGCACGCCTCTAGCCTCGCTAAACAACGTCCCCGCTTGCTCGTCGAGAGACTCTAGAAAGCAGCGTTGCATGAACATAATGTAACGAAGAAACTGCTCCATATCCCCGCCCCGAACGAGGATTTGCTGGGCAATTTCGCTAATAAACCCCGTCAAGGCCGTGAACGCCGGGCCGCGCGCCTGTAGCGGTTCCGGAGACTGGAGCACGACTACGATGAGCTCCAAAAATTCAACACTCGCGTCGGTAATCTCGTCGATTGACATGAGATTCCGATCCCCGAAAATATCCCGCCCGCGCTTCTCTATGGTCTCCGTCAGAGTCCCGATCTTCAGCTGCAGTTGTTCTATAAGTAGGTTCTGAATTGCCCGATCATCTTCCATCGTCTCCCCCCGCCCCTCGCCTCACAATGACACACGATCTGTCGTCCGTGAGCCGCCCGAACACATGACCCAGAAAATAGGCCAGCAATTGCGGCGCCGAACCGCTTAAAGGAACCAAGGCCCGCAACCAGTCGCTCCGTAAACCATCGGACGCGGTGGCCACGAGACCGCCGACCGGCCAAGCCCATTCGGCCTCAGGCAAACGCCCATGTACCTGGCCCAATATACCAGGCCCGAAACCCAAGGTCTGGCGGGAGACATCATGCAACAAGCATGCCTGCATGTCCCCGACCCCCAACCAAAGCAAATCGCCCTTGTCGTTCGCTTCGTAACAACACGCAGCCGCTCCACGCTTCATACGCGGGTTGAGCTCGAGCTCGGCCAGGGCCTGCCTAAGCGGTTTGGCACAGTCAAAACCCTGGCTGGCCGCCTCCACCACGTCGGCCGCCAAGGGTCCGTGCCCGAGCGCATCGAGATGGAGAACCCTGAGTCCGGAACGCGTACAGATCACGAAACCATCGCCGTTTTCGCGCGCATCCTGATAACTGCGTCGATAAAGACCCAAGTCCCAATGGGACGCAAACCGACCCGGACCTGCGCCCGCGGCATCGGAATGAAATCGCGCCCATAAGGCCGTGCCGTGCCAAGGAATCTCCGGACCGGCCGAGGTCCTTGTAATAAGCCCAAACGCGTGCGCAAGCCGCTTCATACCCCCTAGACCCTTGCCCAAGGTCCCGCTGGTACTGTATCCGTCCACCAGCGCCGCCGGGAGATCGCCGATACCGGGTCCATAATCGAGAGCAAAAAGATCCAGCGCCCGGTAATCGCCGATCCTGACCTCCCATACCTGGAGGAGACCACGGCCGCCGGCATACTTGGCTTGATTGCTTGCGATCTCGGACGCCACCATACGCGTCCGCTCGGTGAGCGATGCGCTAAAACCCATCCGCAGACCGACCGCGCTAAGCCTTGCCTTCAGACGAATGAGATCGCTCTCGGCTATGAGGGTCTGTTCAAACAGAAGACGGACATCGCAGAGCGCGCGCTTATCCAATCAGGCGACCATAACTTGTCCACGACCTGCGTCTTTGGCGCGGTAGAGCGCCCGATCAGCACGGTCGGCCAAGGTGGTGGTGGTGTCGCCTTGACGGTATAGGGCAAGACCGATGCTGACACCGGCGTCCAGGGCCTTGATGACGCCCTGCGCGACATCCAAGGCCCGTTCCAGGGGTAGCGCCATGATCAGGGCAAACTCGTCGCCACCGGTACGACAGGCGCTGTCGCCGGGGTCGGAAAGGATCCCCTGCAAGACGGCGCCGACGCGCTGCAAATGGAGGTCGCCCGCGCCGTGACCCTCGGTGTCGTTGATGTCCTTGAAGTGATCCAAGTCCAAAAACAGCAGGGCGAGCGGCCGCTCGCCCAAACGGGCTCGCGCCACTCCCTCATCGAGCCTGACATCGTAGGCGCGGCGATTGTAAAGACCGGTCAGGGGGTCGGTATCGGCCTGCAAGGTGGCCTCCGCCAGGGCCTGGCGCTTTTCAAAAAGGCTTCTTTCCAAGGCATCTAGGGCCTCTGCTTGGGTCGCGGCGATCCTCGCCGCCTCGCGGTTTTTTTGCCACAGAAGCTCGGCGTCACGGCTTTCGCTTTCGTCGCGCAAACGCTCGGCCAACCTCTCCAAATGATCAGCCTCCGTCACCTGTATCTCCGACAGCAGGTGGCGTTGGTCGCCAAAATCGAGATATAGCCTCTGTTCCTCTGCGATCAGGCGGGCCTCGAGCGCGCCCCCCAGCTTGACCCGCGCCTCGCGAATCCCCTTTAATGCTGCGCTGACGTTCTCTGCGGCCCTAAAGGCATTACCACCGCAAGCCTTGGTCGCGTCCAAGGCCAAGCGCGCCAAACGCAAGAGATCCGCCTCCACGAGAATCCACAGCCGCACAACGACCAAACCCTGCTCCCGAAAGCGGATATCCTTCGTATCCATGTCTAGTCCGGGTCGACTTCCTCGATCCAGGCCATCTGGATCGCTTCCAGCAACTTCTCCCCGGACCGCTCCGGCTCATCATCGAAGTCTTCGATATCGAGAACCCAGCGGTGCAAATCGGTGTAGCGGATATAGCGGGGATCGATGTCGGGATGGCGTTCGCTCAAAGCGATCGCGATATCGGATGCATCGCTCCATTTCAGGCCCATATCAAGAGGCTCCTTGCGTTCAATGAACTTCCGAGACCATGTTGATGGTGTATTTCGGGATCTCCACGACCAGAGTCGCCTTCGGGACCTTGGCTTGGCAGCTTAAACGAGAGTCTGGCTCAAGGCCCCAGGCCTTGTCCAACAGATCCTCTTCCTTCTCTTCGGCGGGCACCAGGGCCTCGAAACCTTGGCGGATCAAGACGTGACAGGTGGTGCAGGCACAGGCCTTCTCGCAGGCGTGCTCTATGGATATCCCCGCGCCCAGAAGCGCGTCACACACACTCATCCCTTCAGGTGCGTCGAATTCGGCACCCTCAGGACAGATCTCCGGGTGCGGCAAGACGCGAATTTTGCCCATCACGAGAACTCAGTGACGGAGCGGCCCGTCATCGCCTTGCGGAGGCCTTCGTCCATGCGGCGCGCCGCAAAATCGGCGCTGGCGCGGTCGAGACTTATGATCGCCGTCCGTATTGCCTGCGGGTCGGTACCGCCTTTTACGTCCTTTAGAAGCGCGATCTGACGCGCGATAGCCGTCTTTTCGTTTTCCGTGAGGAGCTCCGCGTCCAAGGCCATCGCCGCCTCTACCGCCTCTATCATTCGATCCGCCTCTACTTGTTGTTCACGAAGGGCGCGCGCCAGGGCATCGTCGCTTGCATG
>JAJYPQ010000412.1 GCA_021795255.1 Pseudomonadota bacterium | reverse complement strand
AGGGCATCGAGCAACTCATTGGCGAGGATGACTGAGGCGCTCGTATCAGGCCATGTGTCCCTTATGACGATACGATCGGCCTGTTGGGGGATCTCGCGGGTGATGAGGGCCTGCGCCTCCTCCCGGCGCCGGGCGCTGCGCTCGACCAGTACATACTGAGTCGGCAGGGTCTCCAGGGCCTCAAGGGTTTGAAGGATATCCACGGCGAGACGTCCGTTGCCGGCCCCCACTTCTATGATCTGTCCCGGGGTGCGCCGCAGGATTTGTGCACACTGGCGTGCCAGGCACTGGCCAAACAGGGCCGATAACGCCGGCGCGGTGATGAAATCGCCGGTCGCACCGAATACCGTCTCGTGGTTGTAGTAGCCTATCTCCGTGTCATAGAGGGCGACTTCCATGAATTCCGCGAACGATAGGGCGCCGCCTGCCTGCGCGATGCGCGCGCGCAGGATCCGCACGTGGCGGGCGAGCGTGACTTCTTGGACGGCATCAAGTGCCGCCCAGGCTGGGCTGGCAGCTTCTGGCATATGGAGTTTCATAGGATCAGCGGCTATTGTGGTCTCATTGTGACATAGGTCGGTCGGGAATTGGCGTAGGGCGTATGGTGTCATTGGGTGTTTCGGGGCGAACCGCGCCATCGTGACGGCTGCTCATACGTACGTTTGTCCGTCGCCCGATCTGATCCATGCTTACTCGGCTGTGGGGCATTGGCTTTGCGCTGCTGCAATCCCACTCCCGCGGGGCCGATCCGGCCGACTCAATAGGGGTCGTGGCTACCTCGCTCGCCGCCGACGGCCGGGTGACCCAGATGTACGTGAGCCGCGAATTAGCGGTTTTCAGCGGCCGGCGTTGCCGAACACGGCAGCCCGTCGTTGCATTAAAGAGAGGCCATTGCTTGGATACATTCGATGTCATCATCCTCGGTGGCGGGCCTGCCGGATGTCAGTGCGCGCTCTGGCTGCAGATGTTCGGTTATCGCCCGTGCATTATCGAGTCTCGACCCCATCTTGGAGGTTTGCAGAACGACAATCCGTATCTGGACCTGTCGCTGGTGGTCCTGCCTGTTCCTACGACAGGCAAGGCGCTAGCCGCGCGCATGGATGCAGCCATTCGTGCCCAAGATATCTCGGTACGCGTGAATACGCACGCGGCGGCCATCAGGACCTGCGCGGATGGTTTCGATGTCGAATGCCGCCCGGCCGCCCCATCAGCTGCGCCGTTGCACGCGCGTTTCCTGGTGATGGCCACCGGCGTGCGGCGCCGCTCCGGTGGTATTGACGCTGGTGAAAATGTTATCATAGGGGCCGGGGACAGGGTCTACGACTTCGATTTTACAGGCAAGCGCGTGGCGATCCTGGGCGGCGGCGACAATGCGTTCGAAAACTATTTCTTCATCCGATCTAGGGGTGCCCTGTGTGTTAACATCTTTGCGCGGTCCATATCGGCTCGCAGGCAGTTCTTGGTGCGCACAGACAGGGCGGATGTTGTCTGCGGGGACTGCAGCCTGTCCCGCGCAGACATGCGTGTTAACGGCAGACAATATGATGTCTGGGTTGTCATGTACGGCTGGGAGCCCAACATCTCCTTCGATTGCGATTTCATTCCTGCGCGAAAGGCGGATGGATTTATTGCTACGGATCCGGAAACCGCCGAAACGTCCATCAACGGGGTCTATGCCATCGGCGAAATTGCGCGCAGGATGCACCCGTCTTGCGTTACGTCCCTTGCCGACGGGGCCACGGCGGCCAAGGCGATCCAAGTCAGGTTGGAGGCAGGATACGCCCGCGCCTTTTCCGAGCAACTGGCGCATCATCCGGACCGATCCGATGTGGCGGGCAAGGAGCCAGGCTGATGTGGCTTACCCAGGCGTCGTGACCGAGCCCGCACAGTCCGCGCGCCAGCGCGACCAAGACCGTTCGGTCCCGATCTGACTTTCGGGGATGAGGGGACATATACCCGGTAGACGCGTTGCCTTGAGCGATGATCGGCGCCCGCCGATTGCGCGCCGGCCTCTGTTGGTGTGCGGCCCCTGTCGCTGGATGGAGCCCTGGTATGTATCTATGTTCCTGACCGGTATATCCATCGGCGGGATCCTGCCGATCCTTCTCCCGTTTGTGGTAGCCGCGAGGCTGGGGACTCCAAGTGCTGTCGCCTACGTCATGGCGACATTCAGTCTGGGCCAGATCGTTGCGCCGCTACTTGGCCGGTTTGCTGACGAGTCTGGCCAGCACAAGTCGCTCTTCGTCTTGACGCTGATCGTCATGGCTCTTTCAGTGGCGCTATTGGCTGTGGCGCAGAGCGACTGGGCGTTCGTTGGGTGGGCCGGGATCGCCGGTATTACCGCCTCTGGCACCAGTACACTGTCCAATCTACTCATCGTGGAATTTCATAGCCGAACGGAGTGGGAGCCCCGAATCGGGTGGTTGCAAACGGCCAACGGTGCCGGACAGGTGTTGGGGCTCGTTCTGGCGGCATTTCTTGTGGCCCACTCCGTCGCCGGATTCCTCGTCGCGGCCTGCCTGATTGCCCTGGCGGTCCCTTTTCTGCTCCTCGGGACGGCGCGACCGAATCCTGCCAAAGTGCGTCGGGCGATCGACGGCGAAACGATCGCCGCGGCCGTGCGCGAAATTGACATCCGGCTGGTCGCGCGGTTTGCACATAAGGAGCAGGTCGGCGACGGCATCCTGCGATCCTCGTACCACCACCTGCAAGCTGCGTGGGATTATGTCCGCCGCCGTGGCCTGAAAACGCCATTTGGCACCTTTGTGTTGTCGTGGTTCGTCTGGATCTTCGGTGGTTCAGCCTTTTTTGCCTACCTACCACTTTTATTTCGGGATGGTTTCGGCGTGTCACCCCGGGCGATATCGATGGTGTTTGCCGTTTCCGCGGCGATCAGTCTGTTTTTGTTTCCGCTTGCGGCATCTGCCTGCAGGCGGTTTGGACCGACATTGATCTACCGTGCCGGCATGCTGCTGCGTGCTCTGGGATATGTGACGGTGGGGCTTGCCATGATGGTTCATGGCGCCGCCGATTATGGAGTCGCCGGATTTGCCGTGCTTGCCGCGTGCTGGCCCTTATTGATCGTGTCGGGTTCGGATCTTACGGCTCACCTCGGTGCGACGGAGGAAGGTGCCGCTTTTGGCGTGTTCAATGCCGCGGCGGCGGTGGCGGGTGTTGTCGGCACGCTAGCTGGGGCGCCCGTCATGGAATATTTCGGCTACGCTGGTCTGGTGTGGCTTGGTGTTGGAGGTCTGCTCGCCGCACTCATGATTGCGGGAGCGGCGCCGGTGGTGCGGGTTGAGCCTGATATGGAAACGGTCCGGTAGCGGCGGGCGGCGACATGCGATCTGGGACTATGCGATCTCGGCGTTCGTGGCCACCGGCAGCCATGCGGATGGATGTGTGGTGTTCCGTATCTACAGTGATTGGGTTTTTTGATCACCGGAGAACGCCTGTGGCATGCACGATGTGCTGTCTGGCCGGCGGGTTGACCGTGAGGGTCGGTTTGGTGAGGAGCAACATGTTATGAGCGAAGAGAATTCCCGAATAGGTGAGTCCAATCTCAAGCTGTTGAGGCAGATTTCCATTCCCACCTGGGCACGGATGTTTGCCTTTATTGTGGCAGCAGCGACATTGACAGGCTGTATGTGGTTGATTGGTACGGGGATTTTCCTACATGCTCGCCATGGGAACGACCGGTTGGCGGAATTGGGTGTGACGGTTCTTGGCAGCACGTTCGTGCCCATGATTCTGCTTGCCTATATAGCGTTTGCCAGAACCGGGACGAAGGCGCTGCGAATCAAGGTGGACGACCTCTTATTGAACCTGCTGCCATCCGTATTCAATGGCCCCGTGATTTCCTGGGAGGATGATCCGCGTGCCCAGTTGACGAGTTGTCTGGTTACTCCCTCCCGGGCCGACAGGGGGCGCGGCTTGCTCTGTCTATGGCGACGACTGACAAACAGGCCGTGCGGGGTGCGGTCACCGTCGGAGAGGTTTAGTCTGCACGTCATATGGGGCGGGTACTCGGTGAGAGACCTCGCGTTTGCCGTCGATTTCAATATTACGAAGGTCAATGTGGGTCTGAAAATACCAAGAAGCGGAATACACGAGGAAGACCGATCGCTCCCGCACAAAGAGATTGTCGAAAAGATATTCGGTGCGACCCTGGAAGGTGCAATACACGAAGGGTATTCCATAAACGAGCACATCATAGTGACCGAGAAGTATATCGAGATTTCCGGGCGCCTGAGGTTGCGGGAAGATTTCATGTGGGATCCCGCGCAGCAACTGC
>JAJYPQ010000411.1 GCA_021795255.1 Pseudomonadota bacterium | reverse complement strand
AACCGTCGTCGAACTCAAGTTACTAGATCCGCGATTCGGGCGGGACTTTCCGTTGCCGACTTACGCGACCGACGGATCGGCAGCCATAGATCTCAGAGCTTGCCTTAAGGAGGCCGTGGTCCTCGACCCCGATACCTGCGTCATGATCCCAAGCGGCTTGGCCTTGCACCTCAATGATCGCTCGCTTGCGGCACTCGTTTTGCCGCGCTCCGGGCTCGGTCACAAGGGCCTCGTTCTCGGCAATAGCGTGGGCCTCATAGATTCTGACTATCAAGGCGAGATCAGCCTATCATGCTGGAATCGAAGTCCCCACCCTATCACTATATCGCCCGGGGACCGGGTGGCGCAGCTGGTCATCATCCCCATCGTCGCCGCGGCCTTCCGTATTGTCCAACATTTTACCGACACGACCGTCCGGGGCGAATCCGGTTTCGGCCATTCGGGCGTGCGCTAATCACGCCTCTCATCGCGCCACACGACCCCAAGGGAGAATAGAAAAACATGGTCCCCACAGAGCCGACAACACCGGCGGAACACACCGATTTGCCGCCCCGCGGAATATTTAAGTCCTATGACATCCGCGGAATCGTGGACCACGAGCTGACTGCAGCCCACGTGCGCGCTATTGGGCAGGCGATAGGCAGCGAGGCCCAGGACCGTGGTCGCTCGACCATCGTCATCGCACGCGATGGCCGTCTTTCCGGGCCCGAGCTTCTGGAGGCCTTGAGCGCCGGACTTACGGAGAGCGGCTGCGACGTTATTAACATTGGCCTTGTCCCGACGCCGCTCTTGTACTTCGCGGCGGTCGCCTTTGGCAGCGAATCGGGGGTCATGCTCACAGGAAGTCACAATCCGCCGCAGTACAACGGTCTGAAAATCCTTCTCGATGGCCAAACCCTGTCTGGCCCTCAGATCACTGCCTTTTACCAGCGGCTCGTCGATAAGCGGCTGCGCACAGGGCGCGGGTCCGTTCGCAGCGACGATATTCGGGCCCGGTACCTGGAGCGGGTGACGGGGGATGTGCGTCTTGCACGGCCGCTCAAAATCGTTATCGATTGCGGCAATGGTGCGACAGGAGAAATAGCACCCGCGCTATTTACCGCTCTGGGCTGTGATGTGACGACGCTCTATGGCGAGATCGATGGCCACTTCCCAAATCACCACCCGGATCCGAGCCAGCCGGAGAACCTTCGCGAATTGCAAACGCGAGTCAAGTCCGATCGGGCAGACGTGGGGATAGCGTTTGACGGCGACGGAGACCGCGTAGCTGTCGTAGCGCCCGACGGAGCCATCATTTGGCCGGACCGCCAACTGATTTTGTTTGCCCGTGACGTCCTTACGCGCCACCCCAACGGTCAAATTCTCTACGATGTGAAATGTTCACAGGCGCTCGCTGTCGCCATCCGGGAAGCGGGTGGCCGGCCGCTCATGTGGCAGACCGGACACTCTTTCATCAAAGCGCGCATCCAGCAGGGTGACGTGCTGCTTGCTGGGGAAATGAGCGGCCATATATTTTTCAAGGAGCGGTGGTACGGTTTCGATGATGGGCTTTACGCCGCCGCCCGTCTCCTTGAGCTTCTTGCTAAAAGCGCGGAATCACCAGGCGCGATCTTTGCTGCGCTTCCGAATACGGTCAACACCCCCGAGATTCAAATTCCGGTGACCGAGAGCCCGCACGCCCTCGTTGAACTCCTAGTGGCCGCGGCCCATTTTCCGGCTGCCACCGTGACCACGATCGACGGCCTTAGGGCCGACTTCGCGGACGGTTTCGGGTTGATTCGCGCCTCCAACACAACGCCTATTCTCGTGCTACGCTTCGAGGGCACAGACCAGGCCGCGCTTGACCGGATTCAATCGGAATTTCGTAGGCTCGTGGCAGGCATACGCCCCGAGCTTGCGGCCTGGTAGACGCACAAGAGGCCACGTTTATTCCCAAAGTATTTGTACGATTTCAGAGGCGTTTCGGGTTGTCAGTTGAACAAAACAGCGTCATCCTAATGCCTTTGAGAAATTCCGATTCACTTTAAAGGAGCGACTATAGCCATGCGCCGATTGCTTACGGGGGCCGTATTGACACTGGGAACAATAGGGGTGTGCTATGCGCATAATCCCTTGAACGCGATCCAGGGTCCGCACATCGATATCAATAAAACGGTCATCAAAGTACCGCTTGCAAAAGGGGTATCACCGAAAAGTGCCGTGCAGGCCATGAAAATCGAGGCCGACAACGTCAATATGAAGTATGTAGGCGACTTGCCGCTTTCGAAACAGCTAAAGAATATGGGCATCAAGTCAGGAATTCTGACCGTCTACGAATTCTGCAGTCCGCCCATAGCTCACGCCATGGTCGAGGGTAACCCGGCCTTTGCCGCCTACCTACCCTGCCGAATAACCATGGTTGCGTCTCACGGCCGCGTGTGGCTTGAGATGCTCAATCTCAATATGATTATTGATGGCGCTCACCTGACGGGCAAACTACGCACCCAAGCCTTGCAGGTGCGAGATGACCTCGACTCGATTCTGTGGGCCGGCGCCAAAGGCAACTGGTAGAAGTCACGTGAAGGGGATCAGGGCTCAAACCAGAGCGCTGATCCTCCTTGCGTGCCTTGCGATCAGCGCGCACGCCAGTAAACGGGGGGTGGTCTTCCAGATCAGTACAGACTCCCCGCAGACCTGGATAGTTGCTGTACACAACGTCCACAACCTACAGCAAGCACTGCTCCCGCATCATGCGCGCATCGAGATCATCGCCTTCGGACGCGGGCTCCGGATGCTCTTGAAAACATCGCCCGTGGCCCGCGCCCTCCTGGCCCTGCACCAATCCGGGGTCACGATCGATGCCTGCAAGAAGAGTGTCTTAAAACAGGGCCTCACACCCGCGGATATGTCTCCTGTCGTCCATTACATTCCGTCGGGCATTGCCGAGATCGTACGACGCGAACGCGAGGGTTGGGCCTATGTCCGTCCCTAGCAGTTCGCGCCGACGGTTCTACGCCGCGCGCGCCCCCTCAAATTGGATGAGCACCTTCGTGTAGCCCTCGATCCTTTCATCAAACTTTCTATAGGCCTCAGGCGCCTGATCGATCCTAATGCGGTGGCTCACGATCTTACCGGGCTTAGCGCGGCCCGTGATAATCAGATCCCGCAGGTGTTCATTATAGAGCTTCACTGGGCACTGCCCCATCCCCACGGTCACAGCCTTATCAAAAAGCTCGGCCATTGGGAGCGCGAATACACCCTGCTTCGCGAGGTCGGTCTGGGCGCCCGGGTCCGGGGCCATATACACTCCCACAATACCAATGTGTCCGGCTGGGTTAACCAACCGGACCATGTTCTCCAGAACCTGGGTTGACTTTTCGCGGGCATAGTCCTTGTCGTCCCGCGCCTGATAGCCGACCGCATCGATTACGCATTCAACCCCCTTTAGCTTGTCTTCACCGGGCCTAAGGCGTGCGCGAAGGCCGGGGGTTTTGGCGCGAAGCGCAAATATCTGCTCAACAGGATCCCCATCGCGGGCATTGATGGGAGTGGCCCCCAGCTCCTTCACTTTGGTCAGGCGTTCGGGCACGAAATCGACCACATAGACCTCGGACGCCCCGCGGATGACCGAACTCAGAGCGGCCATGAGCCCCACGGGACCGGCCCCGAATATCGCCACGCTCTTACCTGGGCTCACTTGGGCGAGCTCTGCGCCATAGAAACCGGTCGGGAACACATCCGCTAGCAAAATAAAATCGTCCTCCCACTGGTCAAACGGCTTTCCTGGAAGTTTCAAGGCATTGAAATCGGCATTAGGAACCAACACGTATTCGGCCTGCCCCCCAGCATAAGGCCCCATTCCAGCATATCCATAGGCCGCGTGCGGCTTCTGTTCATTCATGGTGAGACACATATTGGTGAATCCCCGGTGACAGTTGTAGCAATAGCCGCAGGCGATATTAAACGGCAGAACGACCCGGTCGCCGGGACGAATGCTCGTGACCGCCTCTCCTACCTTTTCAATAACGCCCATAATCTCGTGGCCGACTACATGTCCTGTCGGAAGGGCCGTACGGCCTTCGTACATATGGAGGTCACTTCCACATATGGCCGAAGTGGTCACGCGCAATAAGGCGTCTTTGGGTCCTGCGACCGAGGGCTGGGTCTGATCCGACACACGCATATGACTTTGACCTTCAAACACAACAGCTTTCATGAATGGAGTCTCCATGGTTGACTAAACTGAAGTTGCCCCAGCCGTAGTAACGTCTCTTTCACGCAAGGTCCGGTGATTCCAGGGGTTTTCTGGGATTTAGGGGC
>JAJYPQ010000410.1 GCA_021795255.1 Pseudomonadota bacterium | reverse complement strand
AACCCACCGTTCACGGGATGCTGGCCGGATCCGCCGCATAATGGCGCGCCAGACGCCCGGCGCGCAGGCGCGCCCGCGCGCCGAGGAGCGAGCGAAAGTGCCACAAGGCGGCGGCCATGGGGGGAAACCGCAGCCCGCGCAGCTCGGCTGCGCGCATGAGGGCATAACCGCGCAGGGGGTTGGGTGTGGCCCATGTGATACCGAGGTTATAAAGGGCGTTGCTGACACCTGCATGCGCTGCGCGTGTCCACCAGGCATGGGCCGCGCGGGGGTCGGGCGCCAGCCCCCACCCTCGGTTATAGAGGGTCCCGAGAAGGGATTGGGCGATGGGGTCGCCGGCGCGGGCGTGGCGCCGGAGCCGTCGTGCCGCTCTTCATCGCCGCCACACGCGGCGATGAAGAGCGGCTGATCCGCGCCCCGGTTCATGACCCTCTCGCGCAAAACGAAGACGGTTCGCGGGGTGCGCTCCCGGGGCGAAGTCCAGCCCGCCACGGCCCCCTGGGGGCGCGCTGTGTGCTCCAGCAGGGATTCGATCTCTTGGGGCGCCACGCGCTTGGCCAGCAGCAGCGCCGCGGCTCCGGCGGCCGCGGGGCTGGCCGCCGAGTCCCCGGTAAAGGGCTTGTCACGATAGCCGCGGGCGTTACCCGCCGGCATCGCCACCTGCGTGCGGTCGGGGGCTGCGAATACCGGCTGACGGATACACCCACGCGCGATGCCGCTCGGGCGCCCGGCCGTGGCACCCCCGAGATGCCAACATTGCGGACCGCCGTTGGCGTAGGCCTCCGGCAGATAGCGCCCATGATCCCCGCTGCCGGGGTCCACCGCCGCCACCGCCATGAGTCCGGGGCTTGTCGCGGAGTTGCCGGCCCATCCTTGCGTGTGGTCGGACAACCATAAGGGGCTTACACCCAGGCCGGTCCGACTCGCCACGAGCTTCATCGCGCCCCCGGGCCAGGATCGATGGCGGCGGAGCACATAGACACGCCAATGGGCAACGCGCGCGCCGTTGTTGCGCAGCCGCACATGCATCAGGGGACACTCGGACAGGGTCTCGGCCAGCATGCGGCCGGCGCGATCGGTCACGATGAGGCGGGTGGGTCCGCCGGTCGAAGAGCAACCACCGGGGTGCGCGGCGCTCCCGTCGGTACCGAGCAGCACCACGGCCTGCGCGCCTGGCGAGACCCAAAGACGATCATAGGGGCGCCCCGAGGCGCCGAACGTCTGGGCATCCAGCCGCCGTGCGCCCATGCGCACGGCCTGCGGGCGCCACGTCCCTGGTAATACCCGCCGCCGTTATTGCCAACGCCGGCAAAGAAGAGCGCCTGAAGATGGCGCTGCAAAAGCCTCGCGTAGCCTCGTGCCTTGGCGGTCGGGACGAAGAACACCGGCCGGGGATTGATATCATCTACCACAATGGCCGCATGGAAGCGGTCGATAAGACGCTTGGCACACGCCACGGTCTGTCGTGGCGCACCGCCGGGGCAAAACGCCAGCTGCGCGCGCGGGGCGATGTCGTGGACCACTTGCATCATCCAGTCGCCCTCATCCCCGCGCCCCCGGAGATCACGCCCACCCGGATCCCCTGCCCTTCATCCCCTGCGCGCCATAGACGCGTGACGTGCAGGATGTGGGCCACCGACGATGCACCTGACAGGTCATGCGCCAATATCGGCCCTGGGGGCGCACAGGACCGCTGCTATCGCCACGATGCCGCGCCTTCTCACCATTCTCCTAGCTCTCCGACCTTCCACCCCAAACCAGCTTTCGCTCATATTACTGCCCCGTCTCTCGCCATTACGCATCCCGAAGTCGACGTGCCTCGACTGCCTTACCCCTTCCACCCCTGCAGCGACAAGCGAATTGCTGTCGTCCTTCCAGAGAAACTCTCTTACGGCACCCCGTCGCCTAAAAGCCACCGAGATTCCGCATTTGTCCCAACAGCATAGCCAACATGATCAAGGCGGCGCTCAACGCAAGCGGAGGCCACAAAACCGTCCACACGAAGAGCGAAGGTTTGCGGAGGTCGTAAAGCGTGCCAATACTGCGAAGACCGAAGAACGTCGCCATGAATCCAAGGCTGGCAGAGAAAATATCGTATGTGGCAGGGCCTAGCCCTGCGCTGGATATCACGATCTCGGCTGCGCTGGCAGCGGCACCTAGG
The DNA here is from genome assembly GCA_021795255.1 of Pseudomonadota bacterium. Next base: position 2,160 of record JAJYPQ010000410.1, on the reverse strand, counting down.
CAATTCAGAGTGGCAAGGCCCGCCCAAATGCCTGGCCTCAACGTAAAAACTCGGGGCTCGGATAGGTATGTGGCACCAGACCGATGGAGCGCCCATAGACTCAACCATCCACCCACGAACATCACGAGCACGAGACCAATGACCCCTGATACCAGATCGGGCACAAACGCGCCACGATTCGGGAAATGGCCCACTATTGAAGAACCCACCCGTGCCTGCATGGTCATCAGGATGGCCCTAACCAGTAACCAAAGAAATGCCACCTTCACAAATGCCGCCGGTGTCTGCCCCACCAATTCTCGGCTCTCGTATACGAGTCGGCCGTTTTTGGCGCCTAGAGGTCCGACTAATAAGGCCACATACGATCTCATCCTCCCATCCTCTCGGTGTTCAGTGTTCTTGCAACCTTCTTTCCAGGTGCGCTACCCACGGTCATCGCCTACCAAAGCCTCGCGTCGGCGATGCAGGCAGGCACAAGCCCATAGACCTACCATCCAGTACTGAATTACCCCACCCGTATACAAAATCACAAGCCCGGTACCGGATGTCGTTGGATAGTGCTCCACATCCTTAGCCGCCCCGGTCAGGGTCGTCCCCAAAAGAAACGCTAGAAACGCTATAGGCAACACGATATCTACAAGGAATATGCGCCACCAACGCCGCCCTCTCTGGCAGAAATATTCGTCTGCTGGAACCCGAGCGAGAGCCGGGCTTGCCATATGTCTCCCTTGTCCTTGGGTACGTCCCCACCGCCCCAAAAAGACCTGCCCGTGCCCGGCAAGAACAGACCATTGTCGCCATACAAAAAGCCACTCCATACCGCCATACGGCCTGCGCCCTCTCGGTATGAACATACGACGGCACTATTTGCAATGCGTCGAAAATTGATGCCTATTAGGACCAAATTAAGCGCTCCCACGAGCGGTGTCTGGAGTGCCAGCGTGGCTGCTGTCGCGTGGGCTTGCATAAGCGCACGGCTCGTCCAGCGAAACGATGGATCTAAGAAAAGCGCTCTCCAGATCAAAAAGGATACGTAATGTTCGGTCAGTGATCGCAAACTGCCCCGACACCACGGGACCCATATGTTCGGCTCAATAAAGGGCGCAACCATGACGATGCCAATCACTACCGCGATCACTCGCAAAAACCATTTACCCAAGCATCCAACGCCCATCCCGCATGCATCCGTCTCTTCCAAATGTTTTGCTCTCCTTCGTAAGGTTCCTTTGAAATCTCAAAGCACATCCAGATTGAACAACGAGTCAATACTGTAGCGCTAATACATTTCACCTGCCTCTATAGACAGGTCTCTCCCATCTTCTCCAAAAAACGCGACATTTCCTCGCAATACTCCTCCTTTTTATGAATCCTGCAGTCCACAAGCCTTTCCGGTTTCTCACACCTCCCTGATCCACCTAAACCGCTCTTTTTTTATTCACCGAGCAATTATGACATTACACTCACTCTTCACGTCCTCGTTCTGACCAGTATCCCGAGCATCACAAGCCCGACACTTCCCTATTCATACGCCCGCTCACTGTAAACGATTGCCCTGCACATGGGTCTCGCACGGATCAAGAAGTCGGGCGAGCATTTTTGACAACCGCCACTCGTTGAGTCCAATGACATCCAGCGCATTATAGTCGGGCGCGAATCGGTGGGCGTATAGCTTCTTCGCCGACCGGTGCGCGTCGGTGATTCGGCAGACAGTCTGCAAGAAGCCCGAAACCTGCGTGGCTTGGGCCTCTGGCATCTCGTGATTCATGTCGCTCCCTCCCCCTACGGCGTCTCTGGATATGTTGAGATACCACTAAGGCCGCGCCCAGCGCGCGCCGAGCCGGAACACTCCGCGATCGATAGCCCGCCGTTTCCGAGAGCTCCGTTCGTTACCTATCGTAGAGGACCCTCATTAAGGGGCTTGGTCCTCCAGTTCTTCGCGCCTCACGCCAGCCCCATTGACGTCCCCCTCCTGCCCGCGAGAGCCTTGCCGCACCGTCCTGTTAACATCGTCGAGGGTCTGAACAACAAGGCCAAACTGACCATCAAAAAAACCACGCTGCCAGTATGACAGGTCCATACATATCGGGGAAACTACCCGGATACATATGGTTCTTTCGATAGCGCAACCATTACTGCGCGCCAGCCCTCCTCGGCATAGAT
>JAJYPQ010000409.1 GCA_021795255.1 Pseudomonadota bacterium | reverse complement strand
GGTTTGCTCAGACCTTCCGGCCAGCGAGGAGTTTTATGGTCGAGTGCTTGGGCTTAAGGTCGTGTGGCGGCCCGATGCAGACAACGTCTACCTGTCGAACGGACAGGATAATTTGGCGCTGCATCGTGGCCAGGCCTCGGCGGGCGGGGTCCTCGACCATATCGGCTTTGCCGTGGATAGCCCCGAGGAGGTGGATCTCTGGCATCGCCGCCTCATGGAGGCGAAGGTGGTCGTCACCGCCCCGCCGCGCACCCACCGCGACGGATCGCGCAGCCTATACTGCCGCGATCCGGGCGGGGTCTTGGTTCAGGTCATCTATTTGCCCGCGCCTTAGAGCCAGAAGGCGGTACGCGTCATGAGCTGGGAGGCCATGCGCATGGCCCAGCGCATGGGGAGGGGTAAGGATCGGCCACCCGCCTCCAGGGCCTTGGTCGCATGCCGGGCCTCGTCGGCCACCATGTGTTCAAGGATAATGCGGCTCTTCTGATCGGTCTTTGGGAGACGCGCCAGATGGCCCTCTAGGTGGGCTACGACCTGGCGTTCGGTTTCGGCGACAAACCCAAGACTGATAGTGTCCCCGAGTAAGGCCGTGGATGCCCCTATCGCAAACGACCCCAGGTACCAAATGGGCGTCAGCAGGCTGCGATGGCCGTTTAGTTCTTTAAGGCGCGCCGAGGTCCAGTGAAGATGGCTCAACTCGTCACGCCCGGCCTCACGCATGGCCGCGTAGACGCGGTTATCGGTGGCGCAGAGGGCATGCCCCTGATAGAGCGCTTGCGCTGCCACTTCGCCGGCGTGGTTCACGCGCATCAATCGCGCCGCAAGGTCGCGGTCGGCGCGGCTCAGCTCTCCCTCTTCTCGCGGTACGGTCTCCGGGAACGGGTCTCGCGGGGGCGGCACAAACACCGCTTTGAGCGTTTGGTCGATTTGATCGATGATGCGGTCGCTAGCGGAGAAAGTTCTCATGATCCTACTTTATCACGGCCCTGCCGAGGGCGGGAGCTGTCGCGCCAGGACCAAAAGCGGATGCACGACCGGGATGGCACTTCCCTGCCGGGCCAGTCCGGCGCTTAGGTGGAGGACGCAGCCGATATTGGCCGATACGATGATATCCGGGGCTTGACGGATAAGGGCGCAGGCCTTCGTGTCCGCGAGCGTCTGGGCGGTCTTTGGCTCACGCAAAAAATAGTCGCCGGCTGCGCCACAGCAGAGGTCGTTGCCAGGGGCGGCCACGAGGGTGATCCCCGGGATCCGTTCGAGCAGCCGGCGCATGTAAGCGGCTTCCTTCAAATCGTAGCGAAGCGAGCAGGGCTCGTGGATGGCGACGGTTTGCGTAAGCGGCAGGAGGCGCAGGCCTTCAAACGGCGTCTTTTCGACCAAAAAGCGGTGAATGTCGTATACCGTAGGGAACGCGTCCCCGGCCGAGCGCTCGTAATGGTGGAGGGCGGCAGCGCATCCGCTTGCGATCGCGACGACGGGGGTCGTGGTGGCGAAGGCGTTCCGGTTTCGCCGCTCCTGGCGTTTGGCCAAGGCCGTAAAGCCCGCGTGGCGGGCGAGCGCCCCACAGCAAGCTTGAGTCTTTGGGATCTCGACTGTATGCCCTAGGGCCGAGAGTAGGGTGATGGCGGCATTGATGGTCTCGGAGTCGAGGTCTGCGGTGCACCCCAGAAACAGCGATACCAAGGGGCCCGTGGGCCGTGACACCAGACTGCGTCTTCGTGTCGCGGGGCGATGGGGTAGGCCCTTGAGCGCCCGAGCAAGATGCGGGCCCAAAACCCCGAGCAGGCCCAAGCGGTCTGCGACGCGAGCGAGGCGGTAGGCGAGCGCGACCAGGGTTCGCGAACGGGTTCCCTGCACCAGTCCCCGGTAGAGGGACGGGAGCGGACCCCGGGCGGCGCGCAGCAGGGCGCGGCCGTCTTGCAGGAGGGCTCGATACGAGACGCCGCTTGGGCAGGCCGCTTCGCAGGCCTGGCAGCCGAGGCAACGGTCGATGTGAGCGGCGAGCGTGTCCGAGGCGGGAAGCTCTCCCTCGGCTAGGGCGCGCAGCAGGGCTATACGGCCACGTGGGGACTCGTTTTCGTTTAAACTCTGGCGGTAGGTGGGGCAGTGGGGTAGGCACAGCCCGCAGGCGACGCACCGGTCGGCGCGCGCGCGAATACGTGCCGCGAGCCCCGACTCCGTCTCATTTTCCGAACCTTTACGATGATGTGGGAGCGCTATGGGGACCCCCTTGTACTATCGGCAACATGTCTTTTTTTGCACCAACGAACGGAGCGACGGCCGTCGCTGTTGCCAACAGCAGGACGCGCGCGGCCTTCGCGACTACGCAAAGCAGAGGATCAAGGCCTTGGGGCTCGCCGGCGAGGGCGGCATACGCATCAATACCGCAGGCTGTATGGACCGTTGCGAGGAGGGCCCCGTGCTGGTCGTTTACCCGGAGGGCATATGGTACACCTACGTCGACCGCGAGGACATTGACGAAATCCTGGAGCAGCACCTCGTAGGCGGGCATCCGGTCGAGCGCTTGCGGCTTGACCGCTGACGAAGAAAAGGCGCGGGAGGGGAACATACGCCTCCCGCGGTGGTCTCAGCACGTAGAGAACGAGAACAGGAACCGGACCCTTGACGGCAAGGCTCTTATATTAGATAATTATTATATGCTTCTTGCACAGGCGGCTTTGGCCGTCGTGCCCAACAGGCTCCTCCATCCTCCTAGTGGTGGTTCAAGGCGTGGCTCACCCCACGCCTTCTTTTTTTCTGCCCTGTATACCACAAAACCAGATCTGGTCAATAACATGACATCCGATACCGTTGACAGACCGCTGCGTCCTCCGTACCATGCGGCCCTTCGTCCTATTTGCCTCGGAACCCCAATGACTACGTTCTCGGCTAAGTCAGAGACAGTGAGACACGACTGGTTTGTCGTCGATGCCTCTCATCATGTTCTCGGTCGCCTCGCGACCGAGATAGCTCGCCGTCTGCGCGGCAAGCACAAGCCCGAATTCACTCCGCATGTGGATACCGGGGATTATATTGTGGTGGTTAACGCCGAGAAGGTCCAGGTGACCGGGCGTAAAGCCCAGAATAAGCTCTACCACCATTATTCCGGTTATCAGAGCGGACTGAAGACGCGTACGTTTACCGAATTGAAGGGCCGCGCCCCCGAGCAACTGATAGAGACCGCCGTACGCGGGATGTTGCCGAAGGGCCCGCTTGGTCGGCAGATGTTGCGCAAGCTCAAGGTGTTCGCCGGCGAGGCGCATTGCCACGCGGCCCAGCAGCCCAAGCTCTTAGAACTCAGAAAGGTATAAGGAATCTGTATGGCCGAAGCCAAGCACTACGGGACCGGACGCCGCAAGTCGGCCAATGCACGGGTCTACTTGAGCCGGGGAAAGGGCGTGTTTTTGGTGAATAACCGCCCGGTCGACGAATATTTTGGGCGCGAGACCTCGCGCACGCTCGTGCGTCAGCCTTTTGCCGTGACCGAGACCCAGGACCGCTTTGACGTCCGGGTCAATGTTCGTGGCGGGGGCCCCAGCGGACAGGCCGGCGCGGTGTTGCACGGTATCTCGCGGGCCTTGCTCGCCTATGACGAATCTCTGCGCTCGACCCTCCGGCGCGCGGGTTTCTTGACGCGCGATGCGCGCGAAGTCGAACGCAAGAAGGTCGGTCTTCATAAGGCGCGTAAGCGTCCCCAGTACTCGAAGCGCTAGCCCCATATCTTTTGGGGGATCGTCTAGTGGTAGGACAGCGGACTCTGACTCCGTTAACCGAGGTTCGAATCCTCGTCCCCCAGCCAATAGAAATCAAGGGCTTAAGGTGATCACCTTAAGCCCTTTTGTTTTGGTCCAGGGATCGTCCGAGGTTCGGATGGGCGAGACCATATCTGCAGACGGTCCTAGCCCGCTACTTACTTTGGAAAGGGTCGCCACGCGTCAAGTAGTCCATGAGCCAGGTATCGAGCTCTTCTTCCGCGGTCTGTAAGGTGCTCAGGGTCGCAACTTTGGTGCCCATGGCATCCAGGTGCTCGAGGAGGCTTTCGGCCATGAGACGGTGAATGGTGGCGTGCAGCGTTGCGAAAATCGGGATATTCGCCGATTCGAGCCATCCGTGCAGAGGGCAGAGAGAGACATCCAGCGTCTCGGGAGGAACGGGCCCTTGTCCGTGGCGCACGATTTGGTCGACCTTGTGGATATGGGCGCGGTGGCTTGCGCGCGCGAGCCAGGCTGCGGTATCGGGGGGTACGCGCCGCTCTTTTGTCCAAAAAAGCGGTGCTTGCCAATGGCGTACCCACTCAGCGACCTCCCCGATGGGGAGCGGTCTACTGATCACATA
>JAJYPQ010000408.1 GCA_021795255.1 Pseudomonadota bacterium | reverse complement strand
TCGTCACTGTAACGCTTCCGAGTCGTCTTCTCGGTTGGCTTCTTGGCTTTCATTTGTTCACCTCAGGTCAAGAGTTTATTCTCTTAACCGGGCGTCCGGGAGACCGGGGAAGGATCATCCATAAGCGACACCCGGAAGTCCGTCTGGAATTGCACGCAGCCACATCTCAAAGATTGATCAGAGATCTTCGACAGGGCACTTTAGATGCGGCTGTGATCGCGAACCCCGCGCACGAAGCCGGTTTCGAGACCGCACTACAGTATCGTGAGGAACTTGTGCTAGTGACACGGGCCGATCATCCACCCGTTCATCACCCACGGGATCTCGCAGGATGCACACTGCTCGTCTTCGAAACCGGGTGCGCTTACCGGCAACGGCTCGAGGGGTGGTATATCCAGCATGGTGTGGTGATGGAACGCCTTGTCGAGTTTTCCTCTTACCATGCGATCCTTGGGTGCGCCGCAGTGGGAACCGGGGCGGCTTTGGTACCACGGTGTGTACTAGATGTATTCTCGGAGCGCTCACGCCTTGGTATTCACCACCTCCCGGGCAAGTGGAATTCTGTTGATATTGTCTTAGCTTGGCCCATAGGCCATGAAGGTGCAAAACTCTTGGCACTCAAGACGGTGCTGAAAACATGGTGGGGAACAGCCCCACCAACTGCCAGATAGAGGTCGGCGGTATAACTATACGGCCGACAGAATCAGTGTTGACGATCACGTAAAACCGCGCTTTTTTGGCACAAGAACGCGGTGTACTTCTCAGCGGTGTCCTCCTCACCGGGGCGCATAACCCTGCTCGGCAAGCGCCCGGCGAAAGCGCTCGCCTTGGCACCGCATGGAATACGCCTCATCGTCGGACACCGCGAGGCTGCGGTAGTGATCCTAGGTCGCACGCTTCAGGAACTGGGCGAAGGCCCAAGCCTCGAAGGGCGCCCCCTCCACGGTTAGGACCTCCCAAGGTTGACGTTTTGCGCGCCGATCGAGACGCTCGAGTCGGCAAGGGTTCTCGCGTGACTGGGTCAACGGAAGCTTGAAGGTATGAGCGTACAACATCCAGGATCGCCACGGACGGCGGGGGCGCTTTCGGGGTCACTTTCCTCCCCTTATAGCGGCGTCCCGAAGGTCGTCATTTTTTGGCTCGCCGTGATTTCCGTGTACCCAAATTTGTACCCATTTGATGAGAAGTTATCTCATGATATCCATGTAACTCATGGATTTGTTGGGATAAATATAAGGCTTCTCACGTCAAACCGCTTAATTTAAGCGTCCGGCACTCTACTAGCCATTTGGCATGTTATAACTTCTTGATTTTACAAGGAAATTGGGGTGAGCGATGGGATTCGAACCCACGACAACCGGAATCACAATTTGGTGCTAACCAGCTAAGTGATTGATTTTCCACGATTGTCTATCATAGTCCATGATAGTCATTTTTCGTTTCATTTCATTGGCTTATGTTAGTTTGTGCCAGATTCGCCCATCTGAGCACTGTACCCGCGCGTGTACCCATCGCCCGTCCGACGTCCCGGTTTGGTATCGAAACACGAATGGACCCACAAAAAGGGCTCTATTCGCCCACCATGAGCGTGTGATAGGCCGTATACAGAGGGACTGAGCTTATCATTGTTGGTTGTAGGAGATCATCGTATGCCCCAGTTCTCCCTTATCACGGATCGTGACGCACGGATTCAGGCCTTGGCCGCACGCATCGCCGACAAGTACGGGACGTTGCTGACCATCCCCATGGTGGCAGCGGAGCTGCATCGCAGCGAAAAAGCGCTGCGGTTCGCGTTCTCGTCCTGGCGTTGCCAGGACACGCCGTGGGTGCAGGCCCTTCTCGCGAGCAAGATCACGATGGGGCGCCTGGTCTTCTTTCCGGCGGACGCGGTGGCTGCGGTTATGCTGCAAAAGGGTAGCGTCCGGCCCCGCATCTCCTCCAAGTGATCGGGGCATGAAACGGGTCGTTGCGTTTTCTGTGGGCCCTTTCATTGATTGGGGACGCCCGGCCCCTCCTTCTCGAGCGTGATCGGTCTCCCAAAGGCCGCGGCAAGCGTGCGCCGGCTCTCGTATGCGCGACGGGACGTCCAAGTCGCCCTCGCGCTCTCGACATCGCCGGCCGCATGGCCGGTGTCCTTGCAGGTGGCCTGTCCCACACGCGGGGGCTATTCACGGCCACCCGCCTGGACTTACGCCTCCAGCAGACTACGCGTAGACCGCGTCCCACTGGGCCACGAGCCCATGGTCGACGTTCTGGTATTGGCGGACCTGCCCGTGACCAACTGGCGGCCGCGTGCGAACCATCGGCGCAGCCGCTTCATGGCGCGACCGCCCAGCGCTCATCGCGCCCTTGAAGAAAATCGCGCTCATGTGTCGGCGGCACCGACCGCTGACCCTGAATGGGTTCGAGGCCCAGGGTCAACGATGGTTGTGCGTACAGATGCCGGAAGCTTTTGGCTAATCGTAAAGACCTGATTGGGATAGAGCCGGCTGCGCGCGAGGATGCTTACACATTCGCGGCGCGGATCCAGCACGTCGAGGGCGAGCTTCGGTCCGATACCATTCGCGATCGTTCTGCTGGCGGCGCCTCGATACCAAACAGAGACACCGCGGCCTCCTGCCATCGCTTGATGGTCCCCATTGCGTGTAGCGCCTTCGGTAAACCAGGCCGCGAGGCGCATCAGCCGCCGACTATGTGCCCGTCCCGATCAGCCTAACCAACACGGCGCGCGCCCGCCGCAAACGGTCGATCTGTTCGCTCAACTCGGCGGCGGTGGTTTGTAGCTTTTCCTTCAAAGCATCGCACGGCCGGAAGCCCGCGCCGCCCCGCACCTCACAAGCGATAACGGGGCGCAGAGCCGCGAGCGCGAGCCCTGCCCTATTCAGCAAAACGATGCGCCGAACACGCGCGGTATCCCCGTTGGCGTACATGCGATACCCGGCGGCCGTACGCCTCGGCGTCAATAACCCTTGCCTCTCGTAATAGCGGAGCATGCGAACGCTAACCCCAGTCTTCCGCGCTAATTCCCCGATCCGCATCCCCTTTCCGCTCTTGACTCTGACATTAGTGTCACAGTTTAGCATTCGCCCCTGGTACAACAACACGGAGTCGTCCTTATGCTCAAACTGATCATGTGCGTTATTCGCCTGCCCCATCTGACACGTGACGATTTTGATCGCCACTGGCTGGAACAACACGCGCCGCTCGTCCGGTCTCATCAAGAAGCGTTGGGTATACGCGCGTATGTCCAGACCGTACCGCTCCCAATGCCCCCGTTAGAGGCTGCGGCCGGAACCGTGAGGGGGGCGCTACCCGTGGCGTTCGACGGTTGCGCGGAGCTCTGGTGGGACAGCCTTGAGGCGCATTTGGCGTCCCGTAAGACCGAGGCGGGCCAACGCGCTCTACTGACCTTGATTGACGACGAAAACCGCTTCGTGGATATTTCGCGCTCCCAGCTGTGGTATGGCTATGAAAGAACAATCATCGCGCCCCCTGATGACGCCCCTGGATCCGGGTGTGGGTAACGGAGGCAAGTGCCCAGAGGTCTGATCTTTCCCCAGAACCACGGACACTCAGTTAAGCCACATGCCGCTGCTCGAAGGCCTCGGGAGAGAGGTACCCGAGACCGGAGTGCAGACGCTTGCGATTGTAGTAGATTTCTATGTATTCGAAAACCTGATTCTTCGCCTCCTGGCGTGTCGAGAAGCGTTCTCCGTGAATGGCCTCGACCTTTAGGCTATGGTTCCAGCTCTCCATGGCGGCGTTATCATAGCAGTCACCTTTTTTGCTCATGCTGGCAATGAGGCTGTTGTCGCGCAAGAGACGGCAGTAGTCATGCGCACAGTATTGGGAACCGCGGTCGGAATGGACTATGACGCCTTGGGGCCGCTTGCACCGCCACAGCGCCATGCGCAGGGCATCACAGGTGAGTTTCGCCGTCATCCGTTCGGACATGGCCCAGCCCACGACTTTGCGGGCGTAGAGATCGAGCACCACGGCAAGAATAGAGCCAGCCTTCGTCCGTGGCTAAATATGTGATGTCTGCTACCCACTTTTGGTTCGGACGCTGGGCTTTTGTCCTGGTTCAGTAGGTTGGGGCCATAGGCCAATTGTGCTCGGAGTGGGTCGTCGCCTTGGACTTGCGGGCGGCCTTGGCCCGTAGGGCATTTTGGCGCATCAGGCGGGCCACACGGTTCTTCCCGACCCGCCACCCCTCGTGACGCAGCGCCCAGGTGATGCGCGGTGAACCGGCCCGCCCCTTGTGCTCATGATAGATGCGCCGTATGGCCCGCAGGAGGCTCTCATCGGCCTTTGTGCGGGGCGGGGTGGGACAGA
>JAJYPQ010000407.1 GCA_021795255.1 Pseudomonadota bacterium | reverse complement strand
CTAACGCCTCGATCATACAGTCCCTCGAGGCTTACGCTTAAATCGGGCGACAGTCGATAACGCACTCGCATACCGCCACCATAATCGTTCGTATTGGCGCTGTATTCGTAATAATGTACTTTCACGTAGTCGCCAAATACTGAATCTGTCCACCGATCAGAAAAATCGTAGCCGACATTAAAAACGCTTCCCTCGAGCTGCTGGCTTAGTGTCGATGTCAAATAATGAAGGTGCTGCCAGAATGCGCTTACGCGGTCCATGCCATAGGTGCGACGATACGCGTAGGTGAGACTTGCCATGCGCCCATAATACAGACCCCCGCCGACGATCTGGGCGGGATTGGTGGCAACAGGCACTATCAGGTTTGCCGCCGGCGCCTCGAGTAGCGCATAGCGGCCGGCGTCTCCGTAGCTACGATCGGCCGCCGCCGTGAGCCGCGAACGCGGACCTAAGGGGTCGGTAAGCGCAATGCGGGCAAGCGTCCCGCTTAGGGCGCTGGCTTGTCCAGTCTGCTCGATACGAGTACGGCCCCCTTGAGCGGTGATGCCGATTGTGTCAATACGTGTCGTGACTCCCAAATACACGTCCTGCCGCTGGTAATTTGGGTTTGCAACCGTATTAATATAGCGCACCACCGACGGCACATAATTGATCGACGCCTCTGTTGAGCGCGAAAAAGCATGCACAAAGCGCGTTTTTGCCAGCCAGCGATAGTTGCTTGTGGAATAGGTCGGCGGGATAGTCGACGGCTCCTTCTGGTAATAAAAGTTGCGGTAACGCAAATCCACCTTGAAGGCATCGATCGGATCGACATACCACGAAAAATTTGGGCCCGCCGAGAAAGCGTTTGTGTTTTGAAGATTTGTCGGCTCCATTACGAATCGCGGATCGATAGGGGCCTGTGTAAATATGTCGCGTTCCGACAGGCTAAACACCTTTGGCAAGACGATGTAATGGGTGAGCGAATTGACCCCAAACAACACATCGTTACCGTAGGTTCCCCGCGTGAACACGCGCCCCATGGCCTCTAGATCAAGATGGGTGTCGAGGCGCCGGCCGTGTTTTTGGTAAGAAAAAAGCCCGCGGAACACATTGATGTATTCGTTTTGTCTGTCGGTCTCCGATCTGTAAATGTTGTTCGTATATATGCCGTTATAACCAAGCCCGTATTCGATATGGGCGGCGTACGCCCTTACGGATATCGCCATAAGGGCGCACGATCCCACCCTTAACGCCTTTGTCACGCGGGTCAATTGTCGGGATGTGCGCACGCCTTTAATTCCAGATCACGCGACGGGGCTGGGGCTCATCGTTGAATACGACCCCCAGCAATTTTTGTTCGTCAATCGCCTTGGCGACGCTCCAAATCTGCGACTCTGTTACCTTGCCGTAAGGCACGACCAGCAGTACGAAATCGGCAATTTCGGCCAGCACGACGGCATCCGCGGACTCCGCCGGAGAAGCCGCGTCAAGGACGATATAGCGATCCGGATAGCGGTCTCGCAAGTGGATGACGAGTTCTCGCATCCGACGCGAATCGAGATGCTCGGTCCCTGCGTCGCTTCTGCGACCCGCCGGGATTATCCGAAAGCGTGGCAGTCCTCCTTCATGTATGATCCTGTCCACCTCGACATCTTCGGTCTCGAGATAGTCGGTCAATCCATAGTGGATGTCACCACTGACCAGGCGATCTTGCTGCGGATCACGCAATCGGCAATCGATCAACAACGCGGTCTTGCTTTCGTCGAACGCAAAAGCCGCGGCAAGATTTAAGGCGACGAAGCTTGCACCGCCGTCTGGAACGACCGATGCCACAAGGACAACGCAGTTTTTAGGGCCTGCGTTCTGCAGAATATGGGTCCGCATCTGACGAAACGATTCCACCACCCTGGCATCCTCCATTTCTTGGTAGATAATCTTGGCTTCGCTCAGGTCGGATCGCTCCATGCGAGACTTCTGAGACATTTTCGGAATTTGGGCGGTGTAGGCCGAAATATCCTTGGCGCTCAGAATCAGCGGCTTTTCCTGAGCGACGGCCGAGGCGGTGGCTGGCGCCGGCAAGGCGACGTCGTCCATGGCGCGCGCTTTTTGCAATGCCTTTTCCACTTTGCTCATAGTGTCCTACCTGAAATGACGATACTGGCGGCGATGAATAACACACTAAACATAAGGATTCCGAGCCAATGTACGCTACGCCTAGCAGACAGTACTTCGCTTGGCGAGTAGAGATGAGGGACCACCGCAAGCAGCGGCAGATTTAGAGTCTCTGGAATGACAGTTTCGGCACGAACCCGGGCGTCCATTTGACTACGGCCATAAAGCAGACCAAATGGCAGCACTAAACCAAGAACGATGCCGCCGATGACAAACAACGAAAACGGCGGTCCGATTGGCTCGATGGGGTGGGTCGCTTGCTCATAAACGCGAAACGAAAGTGCCTGGCGCTGTTTATTTAAGTTTAAAGACACACGGGCCTGTTCACGACGCTTGAGCAGGCCATTCAACGTCTGCTGGTTTGCGGCGTAATTGTGCAATAGCGCGGACACGACGGACGAACCTTGAATAGCGTGCAAGGCCTTCATTTGGGCACGCAAGAGCGTCTGGGATTCGGCCGCCTCGGCCTGCAAGGTGGCGACGCGTGCTTGGGTATCATCCAGCTCGTGTTCAAGTTTGCGAAAGAATCCGCCTGATCCTACAGCAAAGGCCAACGGCTGCGGGCCTGGATGCAGGGTCTTTTCTTGCGTCGTGAGCCCCGTAAGTTTGGCGCGCAGGCCGTGGATTTCGGACGTGAGCGCCTGGATGCCGGGATAGGTTTTGCGATAGTAGAGCTGCAGCTTTTGCAGTCGGGCTTCGTCTGCGATGAGGAGCGACCGATCCAGGCCTTGTTGGGCTAGGATCGAGTTCGTCTGGCCGTGGCCTGTAAGCTCATGCTCGAGGGCCCGCACACGCCCTTCGTCCTCTTTAAGCTCGATGCGGCTTTTGTCATAGGTCATGCGCAGATGCGCCACACGCCGCCGCTCGTAGCGCGCAAACGTATGGTTGGCATCAAGGGTATTGGCCTTGAGCCTTTTGATCTCCGCGCCTTCGCGGGCCAGACGATGGCGATAACTGGCGACCTCCTGTTGCAGGAAGGTATAAGCGCCCTGCGCCTGCTGGAGCGCCGCGCGCCGGTCTTGCCCGATGAACTGGGCCACGACCGCATGGGTCAAGTGGTAAGCACGCAAGGGATTCGTGTCCTTGAACGACACGCTTATGAGATTCTTGCCGAGATCCATGATCGAGGCATTGCTGCGCACCGACGCCAGCATCGCGGCCTTGCTGCGGGGCGATAGCGGCTTTTCGAAAAGGCCGGCCTTGGCCATCGCCGGCATAAGGATCTCGCGGCTTGTGATGAGATCCTGGGCAATCTTGGCGCGCTGCTGGCCGACATCCGGCTGATAGGCCGCGCCCTTGATGAGTGGCGCTATGAGACGTTTGTTGTTGACAAGGATCAGGGATGTCGATTTATAGACCCGGGGCCACAGGAGACCGGCGAGGGTGGCAAGCGCCGTCACTGCGATAAACGTCCCTACGACAAAGCGGCGGTGCGAGAATGCCTCGCGGCCGAGAATATGCGCGTTTTGTTCGAATGTCAGTCTCATACGTTGTCCTTGAATTTCAAGATGCGTGACTTAGAGGAGGCGCTCGGGGACCGTGATGATGTCCCCGGGCCGGAGCCGGTAGTCGGTGCCTAGCCGTCCCTCGCTCAATATGTTGCCAAGCCGCACGTGAATGACACGCTCTGAGTGGCCCACGACGCGATGGATCTCGGTGTCATTGGCGGCAGCGAAGGTGTTGATGCCACCCGCGTCCAGGACCGCGTCTAGGACGGTCATGCCAGGCTCATAGCGTAGCGACGCCGGATGTTGAACCGCGCCGGTCACGCGGATTCTTTCTTGGTAGCTGTCTTGAACGACATGCGTGACGATGACCGTGACTTGCGGGTCGCGGACATAGTAGGCGAGCTTCATCTTGATGGTCCGGGCGACACCCGAGGCGGTATGGCCGGCCACCATCACAGAGCCTATGAGCGGCATGGATATGCGCCCATCCGGCCGCACAGGGATCGTTTCCGAGAGCCGCTTGTTATGCCACACGGAGATCTTGATGACGTCGGCCACGGCCAGGCGGTAATGGGGAACGGGGGCATGGCTGGTCGCCGTCATGCGCGCAGCCCCGCTTGCCGCCGACATCGGGGCCTGTGCGCATGCACTTAAACCTGCCAACACGAAAGTGGCAACTAATAGCTTTGGCTTCATCTGTTCCATCCTTAGAATGCATCTTCCTTGTAAGGTCCATTCAACCTT
>JAJYPQ010000032.1 GCA_021795255.1 Pseudomonadota bacterium | reverse complement strand
TCTGATCTCTGGCCTGCGAAGCGTTTCTACGCCCAAGGTGTAACGTCCCTAAAGAGCGGCAACTATGAGCGCGCGATCCGGCTCTTTCAAGGCCTCGAGGCCGCTTATCCCTACGGGCGTTATGCCGCCCAGGCCGAAATTGCCATCGCCTACGCCTACTACAAGGACTCCGAACCGGTGGCCGCCGTTGACGCCGCAAAACGGTTCATCCGCCTTCACCCGGCCGATCGGCGCGTGGCCTACGCCTACTACCTCGAGGGCCTCATTGATTTCAATAAGAATCGGAGCACCATCGAGCATGCCTTCGGCGTCAATCAGCTCCGTGGGCGCGACGATACCGCCGCCCGAGCAGCGCTGCGCGTCTTCGAAACCATAGTCACCAAATATCCTCATAGCCGGTACGCTACAGACGCCGCGGAACGAATCAACTACCTGAGGGACATGCTGGCGCGAAACAACATCGCCGTCGCCCGTTACTATTACATCCACGGGGCTTACGTCGCCACCGCGAATCGCTGCAAATTCGTCATAGAGCACTACCCGCGCACCCCGGCTATGGCTGACGCCCTCGGTCTTATGGCGATGGCCTATGAACGCATGGGCATGACCGGGCTTAGCGCGGATACCGCGCGCGTACTAGCGCGCAACTTTCCCAAAAGCCCTTACCTTGCCAGACTCAAGCGCGCTCACATCTTATCAACGCCATAACGGGCGCTCACGGGATAGCGCCAATCGCGACCGAAGGCGCGGGCGCTTACGCGCGTGCCAAGCGGTGCTTGCTTGCGCTTGTGTTCCGCTAGGCGCACAAGTGTGAGGACACGATCGACGATGAGCGGATCGTAGCCAGCAGCCAGCAGCTCTTGGCGCCCGCAATTTTGCTCCACAATACGCAAAAGAATGGCGTCAAGTAAGTCATACGGCGGAAGACTATCCGTGTCCTTCTGATCAAAGCGGAGCTCGGCGCTAGGCGGCCGCGTAAGGACCCGCTCGGGTATCACCTCGGACAAGCCGTTTCGGTAATAAGCCAAGGCATACACATCGGTCTTAAACACATCCTTAAGGGGTGCATATCCCCCTGCCATATCGCCATAGAGCGTCGTGTAACCGACCGCGAGTTCGCTCTTGTTGCTCGTCACCACGACGAGGCCTCGTTGGGCGTTGGCGAGCGCCATCAAGACCGTTCCCCGAATACGCGCTTGGAGATTTTCGGTGGCCAAGGCGTGGCCCGGGCCTTGCCAATGGCCATCTAAGGTCTGCGCAAAGGCCGTGTAGATCTCGGCTATCGGCGCCACCGTCAAGCGAGCACCCACTTTCTCGGCCTGGATCCGCGCGTCTTCGATACTCATGGGCCGGGTGTAGCGCGACGGCATCATGACCGCTTGTACTTTGTCAGCCGCGAACGCATCACAACAGAGTGTCAAGGCCAGGGCCGAATCCACGCCACCCGATAAGCCCAAAACGACCTGCTCAAAGCCATTCTTTTGCACATATTCGCGCAGGCCGAGCGTGAGCGCCCGATAGACCCCGGCGATCGGGACCGGCCATACGCGCTGGTCCCCGTCTTGGGCCTGCCCTTCGGAATCAAAGCGCGCCACCACAAGATCCTCTTCAAATGCGTGGGCCCGCACCGCCACCCGCCCGTCGCGCCCCAAAACAAACGACGCCCCATCAAACACCAGCTCATCCTGGGCTCCCATCATGTTCACATAGACGATCGCCATACCCGTTTCCGCTTGGCGCGCGCGCCCAGTCTCAAGACGGATCAGGTCTTTCCCCCGGTGATACGGGGAGGCGTTCATGTTGACCAGGACACGAGCACCGGCTGCGACCGTGGCGCGAGCGGGGGCCGACTCCCATAGGTCTTCGCAGATGGTGACGCCAACCGAGACGCCCGCCACTGGCCGCACGAGGACCTGATCCCCCGACCCAAAATAACGCTGCTCGTCAAACACCCCGTAGTTGGGCAAGAGCTGTTTCCGGTAGAGGCCGACCAACTTATGGGCATGGATCCAGGCCGCCGCATTGTAGAGCTGGCCGTCTTGCGCCCACGGGAGCCCCACCAACATATCGATGCCGCCGACCCGGGCCGCAAGCGCCAAGAGAGCCACTTTGGCCTCCGCCACAAAACTCGCATTGAGAAGCAGGTCTTCGGGGGGATAGCCCGTGAGGGACAGCTCCGGGAACACGATGAGATCCGCACCCTGTTCGGTGATCGCCCGCAGCGCCAAAGCCTCCATGCGCTGGGCATTGCCGTGAAGATCGCCCACCTCGCAACGCATTTGCCCCAAGGCGATGGTAGTCACGACGACCTCAATAAAGCCGCGACCGTTTGACCCATGTGTGCCGGCGACTCCGCGACCGTAACTCCCGCGCTCGCCAGCGCCGCCTTTTTCGCATGCGCTGTGCCACGCGAACCTGCGATCACGGCGCCAGCATGCCCCATGCGCCGCCCCGGGGGCGCGGTGAGGCCAGCGATGTAGGCGACCACAGGTTTAGTGACGTGCTCGCGGATAAACTCGGCCGCTTCCTCCTCCTCCTCGCCGCCAATCTCGCCCACCATCAAAATTGCTTCGGTGGCCCCGTCAGCCTCAAAGAGGCGCAGACAGTCCACGAAGCTCAAACCGTGAATCGGGTCACCGCCTATGCCAATACAGGTGGTTTGGCCAAGGCCGGCGTCGGTCGTTTGTGCGACGGCTTCATAGGTGAGGGTTCCAGAGCGCGACACGATCCCGACAACGCCCCGCTGGTGGATAGATCCAGGCATGATCCCGATCTTACATTCCTCCGAGGTAATGACGCCCGGACAATTGGGACCTATGAGCCGCGTCGTCTGTGGTAAAAGGGCCTTCACGCGGACCATGTCGGCGACCGGTATGCCCTCCGTAATGCAGACCACAAGCCCGATGCCGGCATCCGCCGCCTCCAAAATGGCATCGGCGGCCGCCACCGGAGGCACATAGATCACGCTGGCGTCCGGGGACAAAGCCGCCACCGCCTCGGAGACCGTATCAAACACTGGACGATCGAGATGGCGTGTACCGCCTTTCCCCGGGGTCACGCCGCCCACCACGCTGGTCCCATACGCGATCGCCTGTTGGCAATGAAACGTCCCTTGCTTGCCCGTAAAGCCCTGGCAAATGACCCGCGTCCCTTTATGAATAAGCACACTCATGCGATCGCCCCTGCGTGTCTCACCGCGCGCTCAGCTGCGTCTTCTAAGTTGTCTGTCACATCCACATCCAGGCCGCTTTGCGCCAGGATGCGTTGCCCTTCTTCCCGGCGCGTCCCCACGAGTCGCACCACGATCGGCAGCGACCGCCCAAAACGGCGGGCCGCCAAGACCAACCCTTCGGCGATCAAATCGCATCGAACGATACCGCCAAAGATGTTCACCAACACGGTCTTCACGCGCCCATCAGACACCAAAAGCTCTAAGGCCTCGGCTACCTTTTCCGCGGTGGTACCACCTCCGACATCAAGAAAATTTGCTGGACGCCCGCCCGCCAAGGCGATCAAATCCATGGTCGCCATGGCCAAACCCGCGCCATTCACGAGACAGCCTATGTCCCCGTCTAGAGCGATATACTGGAGCCCCAGTTTGCGCGCCTGTTCATCCTTTTGATCACTTTGTTGCGGATCGCGCTCGGAATCAAGTTGCGGCTGGCGAAACAAAGCGTTGTCGTCGATTTCGATTTTGCCATCGGCGGCCACTAAGGCCCCTTCCGCCGTCACCATGAGGGGGTTGATCTCGACCAAAAGGGCATCGGTCGCTATCGTCAGATCGACGAGGTTTGCCACGAGATCCCCGAAGGCACCGACCTGGCGCCCGGAGAGATGGAGGGCCCGAGCGAGCGCGCGTCCTTGGTAGGGCTGGAATCCCTTCAGACTGTCTATCGGGATCTGGAGTGGCGCACGGCCCTCTTCGATTCCGATACCCCCTTCAGTGCCAGCCAGAATCACGCGCCGACCAAGCCGCCTATCGACCACGCACGCGAGGTAGAGTTCCGACGCAGCGGCCACGGGTTCCTCGACCAAAACGCGGGTCACGAGCTGTCCCGCAGGTCCCGTCTGCGCCGTCACAAGCCGCGACCCAAGCCACTGCCGCACGGTCGCGCAGAGCTCCGCTACCGGGATCACCCGTACCCCGCCCGCCTTTCCGCGGGCACCGGCATGAATCTGGGCCTTGACCACGCACGACGACCCGCGCCAGTGCTCGCGAAGGCGCGCAGCCTCGTCTTCTGTCGCTACCACCGATCCCACAGGCGTTGGCAGGCCATACCGCGCCAATAGAGCCTTCGCCTGGTACTCATGTAGACGCACCGCACTCTCCTTATTATCCCGTTTACAAAGCGCTATTATGCCATAGCGGGCGCCGCCGGCTTGCAGGGGCTTGATCGGCCGACTAGTATGGCGCCCATAAGAGGACTCGTAGTGGCCGGACATATCAAGCGTGTCGCATGCATTGCTCTCGCGACGGGCCTTAGCGCCTGTTCCCACAACTCTTCCGAGACGCCCCATCGCCAGGTCACGGTCCACACCGCAGTGGCCGTTATCCGCTCGGTCCCGCGCATCGTCAGTGCCGTAGGCAATGTCGGCCGGGGGCTTTCTCCTGTGATCAGCGCGGCCAGCGCGGGGCGCTTGACGCGCCTTCAGGTCGTCGCCGGGCAGTCGGTCCCGGGCGGCGCTACACTGGGCTATGTGCGCCCCCAGGGCTCTCATGCCCCTGCCGAGGCGATTTACGCCCCGGCACCCGGCGTCGTCACCCAAATTCTGGTGCCTGCGGGAACGCAAGTCCATCAAGGGCAAGCGCTTTTCGGGTGGGCCGGAGCGTCTACGCGGCAGGCCCGGGTCCCATTCCCCGCAGCCCTTGGCCCCGATCTCCACACAGGCCAGGCGGTTCTTCTCCATAGCCCCTTAGCCCCCCGTTCACCGGCCACCGGGACCATCGCGCGCCTCATACCGAATCCCAAACATCATGCCCTCTATGCCGTCATCACCTTACCGCCCCGACACGGATGGATCGTAGGGAGCCCGGTGCGAGCCGATGTCGTCATAGGGGATCGACCGGCGCTTGTGCTGCCGAAAACGAGTATCGTGCTTCGACGTATCGGCAGTGTTGTGTATGTGCTCCATCATCGAACCGTACGGTGGCAACGTGTGACAGTCGAGGCTAGGCTTCGTCGGATCGCGATCATCTCCTCGGGCCTTGCGCCAGGTACCACGGTCGTGACAGATCCTGGCCCATCGCTCTCCAACGGGAGCCGGGTGACGGTGAGCAGATCACAATAAGGCAAGACTGGGGGCGATGCAGACTCCCGGCCGCCGAGGCGTGAAAACCCGGGTCGCGCCCCGCATAGGAATATTGTGGTCCGCGACGCGCGTCTAAAGACGTGAGGCGCGCGGCCCCTACACCTAAAGGAAAACTACACAGCCCCATGAAAAACCTGTGCCCACTCACCGTAACGCTCATCGCGTTAGTCCTGCCATCTTATGGGGCCTACGCCCTGAACCTAAGCCGTCTGTATGCCGAAGCTCGGGTGCACGATATGCGTTATGCAGAATCAAGCGCCTCCTATCGCGAGGCGCGTACCCTTATGCCTGGCGCGCGTTCTGCCTTCCTTCCGCATGTATCCGCCAACGCCGACACCGCCTATAACGACCTTCAGTCGACAATCTTCGGTGGCTCCCCAGGCTTCACCTTTCCAAGCGGCCACTTCAGCTTTAACTCGAACGGCTACGGTGTCTCGGTCACCGAAGCCCTTTTGAATGTGCAGGCACTCTATAACTACCGTGCCGTCGGCCAAAGCCTCAAGGCATCAAAGATCCGTTACCAACTCGCTGCAAGCCGTCTGGTCCTGACCGTCGCCCAACGCTACTTCAACCTTCTGTTGGCCAAAAGCGAGCTGCGCCTAAGACGCACCGAAGAACACGCCTTAGAGACAGAACTGGCCCGGGCCAAGCGCAGTTTCCGCTTGGGAACCGCCACCGTCATCGACGCCAAGGATGCTCGAGCCCGCTACGAGGCCGTCCGGGCACAAACCCTGAGTGCCGCCAACGCGGTGCGCATTGCCCGCAGCCGCATCGAGCAAATGACCGGCACCTCGGCGCGTCACGTTTGGCCGCTCAGGCTCAGCAAACTTCCGCCCCCGCCGAGTATCCGCAGTATCCACAGGGAAGAAGACCAAGCCTCCCGCCACAACCTTGTTCTGCGCACGGTAACCGCTGAGGCCCGGGCGGCGCGTGCTGAGGCCCGGGCAGCCGCGGCCGGCCGTTACCCTACGATCACAGCCGAGGCCGCCTACACCTACAGTCGCGCCGGTGGGAGCGAATTTGGCTTTGGCTCTGTGATCCGCCAGAAATCGATCGGCCTTGACCTCACGCTTCCAATTTACCAGGGCGGCGAACTCTCGGCCGCGAGCGCCAGGGCCGAGGCCCGGGCCTTTAAGGCCCACGTGGCAGTCTTGCGGACCGAACGCGAAGTGCAATTCGATGTGCGTCAGGCATCGCTCGACGTGCGCAACGGCTACGCCGAGGTACGGGCGCTGCGCGTCGCGGAAAAGGCGGCGCACACGGCCCTGGTTTCCGACCGATTAGGTCTTAAGGTAGGCGTGCGCAACGACGTTGAGGTCCTGCGTGCACAGCAAAGCTATTACCAGGCGCGGCGCGATTTTGCGCGTGCAGTCTTCGCCTACTTGCTGAGCCGCCTCAGCCTTAAGGCCGCCGTGAGCGAACTGACCGCAGGCGATATCCACCGGCTCAACGCCCTTCTTAGGGCGCCGTCCGGCTTAACTGCACCGAACAACAGCGCCGGACGGCGAGGCTAAACCATGCCGCGAATGATAAACTGCGCGCCATGATCGGCTCCTTCCTTAGCAGCATGACGGAGGTGACCCGCGATACGTGGAACGCGATATCGGGGCCCCAGCCCTTCCTTCGTCACGAGTTCTTTATGGCGCTCGAAGAAAGTGGGTCAGTAGGGCCACGTACAGGCTGGCAGACCGAAACGTTCATCATGAAAGATGCGGGGCAGCTCAAGGCCGCAGTCCCCCTTTACCGTAAGTTTCACTCCTACGGTGAATACGTATTCGATTGGGCCTGGGCCCATAGCTACCGCGAGGCCGGTCTTTGCTATTATCCTAAAATCGTAGCGGCCGTCCCCTTTACCCCCGTGGCCGGTCGCCGCCTGTTAACGGCGGACCCGCTGACTCCGGAGATGACTCACCAGGTCGGCGAAGCTTTACGCAGTCATGCTCGTTCCACAGGCGCCTCATCCCTACACTGGCTCTTTAGCCCCGAACCGGAATGCGCCTTGCTGTCGGCAGAGGGATTTTTGCGGCGCACGAGCTTCCAGTTTCACTGGGCTAACGCCGGATGGTCGAACTTTCAGGACTTTCTGATGGCTCTGTCCGCTCCCAAGCGCAAGAATATCAAGCGCGAGCGCCGGCAAGTTGCCGAAGCCGGCATCTCCTATACGACCCATGAGGGAGCGGCGCTCACGGAATCGCTTTGGGATACCTTCTATGAGCTCTACCTCGCCACTATTCAAAAGTACGAGGCAATCCCCTACCTCACTCGGCGCTTTTTTTCCTTGATCGGGCAAAACGTCCCAGGGGTTATACTCGTAATGGCTGAGCTAAGCGCAAGACCGGTGGCCGCAGCTTTGTTTTTTCGGGACGAGGACACGCTCTATGGGCGTTATTGGGGGGCGAGCATTGCGGTACCCGGCCTGCACTTTGAAACCTGTTATTACCAGGCGATCGAGTATTGCTTTAGCCATGGGTTAAGCCGCTTTGAGGCAGGAGCGCAAGGCGAACATAAGTTGAGTCGCGGCTTTCTCCCAACCCCTACCTATTCTCTCCACTGGCTTCGCCACCCCCAATTCAACAGGGCGGTAGAAGAGTTTCTGGTGCGCGAGAACCAAGGCCTGGAATTGGCCATGAATGAACTGACCGACCACACTCCATTCCATAAGCCATCATGAACCCGCTCACACACTACCCTCTTGCCGATCTCAAACGGGTCTACACGACCCTGCATGCCGCGCTTTCAGAGGAGCCACTGCTGATGGACAGCGACTTATTGGCGGATCTCCAGGCCCATTTGATAAGCGCAGCGCGCAAGGCTGGCGTGGATGTCTCGGACCACGGCTCCTGGGCGACTTGGCTTGCCGACCAAAGGGATACAGATTGATGCTTTGGCTTTTGCCAGAGGAACCGCGGTTTCCGCCGGCCGAGCTCGGACCGGCCGACGGCCCGCTTGCGGTGGGCGGCGATCTGTCCGTTGATCGGCTTTTGTCTGCCTACTCGCTCGGGATCTTCCCCTGGTACAACGAGCCTCCGATCCTCTGGTGGTCGCCCGATCCGCGCATGATCCTCCAGCCCAACGACTTGCGTATCAACCGCAGCCTCGCGCGCGCCTTACGCACATCCACCGTTTCGGTCTCTTTCGATACCGCCTTTGCGGCTGTGATTCGGGCCTGCCAAGCCCCCCGTAAGGGCGAAGCCGGGACCTGGATCACCGACGATATGGTGACCGCTTATGAGGAGTTATTCCGGCTAGGCTTTGCTCACAGCGTCGAATGCTGGCAAGAGGGCCGACTTGTCGGCGGGGTCTACGGGGTAGCGCTCGGCGGGGCGTTTTTTGGCGAGTCCATGTTCACTATCGTAAACCATGCCTCAAAAATTGGCTTCGTGAGACTCGTAGGTCATCTGCGTCACCTCGGATTCACTCTCGTAGACTGCCAAGTACCCTCGCCGCATATGGCCGCGTTCGGGGCCACACTCGTCAGCCGAAGCGCGTTCTTGGCCCAGCTGAAACACGCCGTCACACAGCCCTTGCCCCCCGGGCATTGGCAATCGACTCCTAGGGCCTGTTCATGAGTATCGCCAAGCAATCCCCAAACCTGTTCTTATCGACCGCCCATAGCTGCAATTACTTGCCCGAACGCACAGCCAATACCCTTTTTATGGATCCGCGCTTCCCGATTACCCCCGAATTACTTGGCGACTTCAATCGTCGCGGCTTTCGCCGCAGCGGCGACCTCATCTATCGGCCGCACTGCCAGAGCTGCCAAGCCTGCATTCCGGTACGGATTCCGGTAGGCGCGTTCGCGGCTCAGCGCGGACAGCGACGCACTCTCGAGCGCAATAGCGACCTCACCGTGACCGCGAAAACACCGGCCTTCGATGTCGAGCATTACATGCTTTTTTTGCGCTATCAGAATGCTCGCCACCCGGGCGGCACCATGGCCAATCCAGACCCTCCGACCTATCTCAGGTTTCTCGTCGGCCGCCAAGTCGATAGCACTTTTTTTGAGTTTCGGGCCGCGGATACCTTGGTTGCGGTTGCGGTCGTCGACCACCTCCCCGACGGCTTATCCGCGGTCTATACCTTCTACGATCCGGCCGCCACACAGCGCGGCCTCGGCACCTATGCCATCTTGTGGCAGATTCAAGAGGCCTTGGCCCTGAACCTCCCTTACGTCTACTTGGGTTATTGGGTCAAAGAGAGCCCTAAAATGGCCTATAAAGCGCGCTTCCGACCCCTAGAGGGCTATCAAAATGGATGCTGGACCCCGCTGCCGATCTCGGACGCGATACTAGGCGAGATCCTCCCGAGCGCCGCCCCTGCCGCTTAAACCAGCGTGTGATGCGCGGGGTCGTCCGCGCGACTGCCCAGTGCGAGCGCCAGCCAGGGGCCGCTCATCCAAGCCTCTCGGACGCTAACCCACAAATCCTGAGGTGAGATACGCCTGCAGATGACGCGCACGGCCAGCCAAGCGCTGCGCAGAGCCGCCGTGCCCAACAAGAGACCTAAATGTCTTTACGGGACCCTGACCTTCGTGCATCATACACGCCTTCCCTGGGAGCTCGAGAGTGTCTAAAGAAGAACATATCGAAATGGAAGGTACGATCGTCGATACCTTGCCCAATACCCTATTTCGCGTCAAGTTAGACAACGGCCACGTGGTTACAGCCCATATCTCCGGCAAAATGCGGAAAAACTACATCCGTATCCTGACCGGCGACAAAGTGACGGTCCAACTCACCCCTTATGATCTCACCAAAGGGCGCATCGTATTTCGCGCCCGCTAAGCTAGGCATAGCGGGGGGCGACCAGCAGCGCCTCCGGCATATGAAACTTGAGACAGCACGCGATATCGAGAATCACACCAGGACGGGCCCGGACGCTGACCCACAGAAGATTGAGTTTGAGGTTGACGTCCGCAAATACGACCTCCGGGAAGCCCTTTAAGATTGCATTGACGCGCGCCACGCGCTCCCGGCATTCGCCGCTCGGCCGCTCCCTGAGCCCCGGAAACAACATCATAAAATCACTCAGTAGATGTCCGGTTTCGTCGTGCGTTGGTACCCGCTCGTAGAGGGGCCCGGAGGCCTGAAGGCCAGTAGTCGCGCCCCGCAAGCCATGGCCCCGAAACGGGACAACGTTACTCTTGGACGTCCACGGGCTTTTCGGCATAGTCGAACACAAGATCATCGTTCTCTTCCCGGACAGACACACCACCGCCATTGGCAAGCCGGCCGAATAAAAGCTCGTTCGCGAGCGGCTTTTTGATGCGATCCTGAATAATACGGGCCATCGGTCGGGCACCCATTGCGACATCATAACCGTGGTGCGCAAGCCATGCTCGTGCCGATGATTCGACCTCGATGGTGACCCCCTTTTCCTCCAATTGCCCCTCGAGCTCGACCACAAACTTGTCAACGACATGGGCAATAGTGGCAGGAGCGAGAACGCCGAAGCTGATAACGGCATCGAGGCGATTCCGAAACTCAGGGGTAAAGGTCTGCTTAATGGCCGCGAATTCTTCCCCTAACCGATCAGATGGCATAAAGCCCATGCTATTGCGCCCCATCTGTTCGGCACCGGCGTTTGTCGTCATGACGATAATGACGTGCCGGAAATCGGCCTTGCGGCCGTTATTGTCGGTGAGAGTCCCGTGGTCCATCACCTGCAACAGCAGATTGAACACGCCGGAGTGTGCCTTCTCGATCTCATCGAGCAACAACACGCAATGGGGGTGCTTGCTCACCGCATCGGTCAATAGCCCGCCCTGATCAAAGCCGACATAACCCGGAGGTGCACCGATCAGTCGCGAGACCGTGTGGCGCTCCATGTACTCGGACATATCGAAGCGAATCAACTGCAGGCCCATAATATACGCAAGCTGACGCGTCACCTCGGTCTTGCCGACTCCGGTGGGACCGGAGAACAGATAGGATCCGATGGGCTTTTCACCCTCGCGCAGCCCAGAGCGCGCCATCTTGATTGATGCCGCCAAGGCCTCGACGGCCGCGTCCTGGCCGAACACCACGAGCTTCAGATCGCGCTCCAGATTCCTCAGCGCTTCGCGGTCCGAACTCGAAACATGCTTTTGTGGGATACGGGCGATACGTGCGACGATCTCCTCGATCTCGGGTACACCGATGGTCTTCTTGCGCTTGCTCGGCGCGCTCAGGTGAACACTTGCACCGGCCTCATCGATGACGTCGATCGCCTTGTCCGGCAAATGTCGGTCACCGATATAGCGGCTAGAAAGCTCGACTGCAGTCCGCAGCGCCTGCTGCGTGTACCGGACACCATGATGCTTTTCGAAGTGTCCCTTCAACCCACGCAAAATAAGCACCGCCTCTTCCACAGACGGTTCCGGCACGTCGATCTTTTGGAAACGGCGCGCCAAGGCCCTGTCCTTTTCAAAAATCCCGCGATATTCCTGATAGGTGGTCGAGCCGATACACTTCAGTTCGCCAGAGGCCAAGGCGGGCTTTAGAAGATTAGAGGCATCCATGGCCCCGCCGGATGCCGCGCCGGCCCCGATAATGGTGTGAATTTCATCAATAAAAAGTATCGCGTTCTCGTGCTTCTTAAGATGCGAGATAACCGCCTTTAGGCGCTTCTCGAAGTCCCCGCGGTATTTGGTGCCAGCCAAAAGCGCGCCCATGTCCAGCGCATACAGCGTGCTGTGCGCCAAAACCTCGGGCACTTCGCCATCCACGATCCTTTTTGCGAGGCCCTCGGCGATCGCGGTCTTGCCAACGCCCGCCTCTCCAACGTAGAGCGGATTGTTTTTGCGGCGCCGACAGAGAATCTGAATCGTGCGCTCCATCTCGTGATCGCGGCCGATCAAAGGA
Source organism: Pseudomonadota bacterium (assembly GCA_021795255.1). The sequence continues at coordinate 6,609 of JAJYPQ010000032.1, read as the reverse complement.
TCGATCTTACCCAGTCGGGCCTGCTCATTGAGATTGACAGAAAAGACATCGAGCGCGCCGCGTTCACCGGCGGTAGCGCCTTCTTCCTGTTCCTCGGCCGCCGACAACTCGTGACCCTCCCCCGGCACCTTGGAGATGCCATGCGAGATGTAATTCACGACATCGAAGCGGGTGATATTCTGCTTCTGGAGAAAATAGACCGCGTGCGATTCCTTCTCGCTAAATATCGCCACCAGTACGTTCGCGCCCGTGACCTCCTTCTTCCCGACCCCTTGCACATGAAGGACAGCGCGTTGAATCACCCGCTGGAAGCCAAGCGTTGGCTGAGTCTCAATGACGCTGCCGGGCGCCAAGGTGGAGACATTCTCGCGCAGAAAGGCCGTCAGGCTCCGCCGCAGCTCGTCAATATTTCCCCCGCAGGCTCGCAGGACTCGAGCGGCGCTGGGGTTATCGAGAAGCGCTGCCAACAAATGCTCGACAGTGATGAACTCATGGCGTTTCTCACGCGCCTCCTGAAACGCCATATTGAGCGAAAATTCGAGTTCCTGGGATAACATGGAAAGGAACACCTCCAAAGTGCGTAAGAACCACCCCTACTCAGGCTCCAGCGTGCACTGCAGCGGGTGCTGATTCTCACCGGAAAAGATCGTCACTTGTCTTACTTTAGTCTCGGCCACTTCCCTTGTATATACTCCGCAGACCCCCACGCCCCGCTGGTGAACGTGCAACATGATGCGCGTCGCCTCTTCGCGGTTCTTACTAAAAAAACGCTCCAGCACCAAAACGACGAACTCCATAGGAGTATAATCGTCATTAAGGATAATCACCTTGTACAGAGGCGGCAAAGCAACTTTCGGCTTGGCCTCCTTAACATCCAGATCATCGTGGTAATCCGGCTGTTTAACGGCCATTACCTGCCCTCACCACTCGCACTCAAACCCCCGAAAACCGTAAGCGTGAGGGAAATTGTCTTCCGATCCTAGGCCCGCGTCTAGGCACAAAAAACCGCCCTAGGCCCCATCTTGACTTGACAAAGGAAATACGCAAGATAGTGCTGGGCCCGCATTATGGACCGAACGTAAGCATTACCTAAAATACGACCCGCCTTCAAGCACGACCATAGCGCGGGCTGCACGACACCAGCAGGGGGATCCAGGATGGCAACAGGTACTGTCAAATGGTTCAACGCAAGCAAGGGCTACGGCTTCATTTCGCCGAGCACGGGGGGAGACGATGTGTTCGCCCACTTTTCCGCAATTCAAATGGAAGGCTATAAGACCTTAAAAGAGGGCCAAGACGTCGAGTTCGAGGTTCAACACGGACCCAAAGGACCGCAAGCGTCTAACATTCGCCCCGTCTAAAGCCAAGCTGTCTTAATATTAGCACCTTGAACCCGGCCTTGCCGGGTTTTTATTGGCCTTCTGACGGACGGTCGCGTGCCGCCGCAGAAAGGAAGAGCGGCAGCACCACGAGCGCAAGCGGCAGCTGTACCAAAAGCCCTGCGATAATCGCAATCGCTAGGGGTTGCTGCATAGCGGAACCTTGCCCCCACCCGGTCGCAAGCGGCAGAAGGGCAAGAATCGCCGCCAAACTCGTCATAGCGATAGGCCGCAGGCGATTCTTACCGGCTGCCACCAGGCGCTCAGCCACGGGCGTCCCAAGCCCCAGCTCCTGATACTCGGAATAATAGAAGATCGAAACCTCGGTCACGATGCCGACCACCATCGTCATACCCATCATAGACGAGATATTGATCTCGGTGCCCGTCACCCAAAGCCCAATAAAGACCGCAGCGATCGCGAGTAAAGTCGTCCCCATGATCGCCAACGCCACCAAAAAACGTTCATACAAGAAAAGCAGCAACAAAAAGACCAGCGCCACGGCCGCTACGAATACGCCTAAAAGTCCCGCAAAGGCGATCTGCTGTTGAACATAGAGACCCCCTAGGCTCGCATAGACCCTAGGGGGCAGAAAGTGGCGCGAGTCCATAAGTCGTTTGACGTCGCGCATGACGCCGCCTAGGCTGCGCCCAGCGATACGGGCGGTAATGGGAATCATCCGCTTCAGATTGTCGCGGACGATCTCGGGCTGACCGTTCGAAAGACGGACGGTGGCCACGGCCCGCAGAGGAAACAGTCGCCCGTTGGCGGCGCGCAGGCGCAGGTTGCGGATCGCGCGTAGGGAGTGGCGCAAGGGCCGGGGCACCCACACCCGTACGCCGATCATCCGCACCCCACGCTGTACGTGGGTCGCCACGATGCCGTTTAAATAGGCGTTCAGCTGGCGCGTCACGCTCCGCGGATTGACGCCCTCGATAGCCGCCCGCGCGCGGCTGACTCGAATGTCGATGGCGCTTCCCGCGTACACGATGCCATCGCGTACGTTGACGATGCCGCGGATCCGGCGCAGCTCGCCTGCGATCTTCGGACCCAAGCGCCGCAACAATCGACCATTGCCTGAGAACACCTTGATCTCGACTGGTTGCGGCGCACCCGTGAGATCCCCGATCAGGTCCTGCATAGGCTGGTCGGTACCAACCTTAAGTCCCGGGACCCTGGCCGCGATCTTGCGCCGCACGCTGGCCATAATGCGCCAAACCGAAGGCCGTCCGGACGACTTCAGCAAAACAAAAAAATCGCCTTCGTTGGTCCCGGTAATGCCGCCCCCGAGTTGGAGACCTGTGCGCAAGGAAAAGGTCTTGACGGCCGGGTTTGCCAATAGGATCTGTTCAACCTGGTCGAGAAGCCGTGCCGTCTCTTTTAGGGACGTTCCAGCCGGCGCCCGGTAGTTCAGCACGAACCCGCCTTCATCCATGGGCGGCATAAAACCCGAGCCGGTCAGGACAAAGCCTAGACCACCCAGCACCAGGAATATCGAAATGACCACTACCGCCCTCCGGGGCGCCGCCAACACCGCGCGCATCAGGCGCTCGTAAAAGGCCTGGGCACGAACCATATGCCTCCCCTCTTCCTGGGCCTCGAAGTCTCGAGCGCGCAAAAAGTGATCGGCTAAAATCGGCACTGCGAGCCAGGCTACCAAAAACGAGATGACAAGACTTGCTGCCATGGTCAGTGACAGCGCGCGAAAAAAGGCCCCGGTTACCCCAGACAAGAAAGCGAGCGGCACAAAAATGATCACAGTCGATAGTGACGAGCCCGCGAGCGGCCTGGTGAATTCACGAACCGCGCCCATCACCCGATCGGTGGCCGAGCCCAGTTCGTGCGCATGCCGCCTTCGCATGATGTGTTCGAGCATCACGATCGTGTCGTCGATAATGAGTCCGACCGACGCCGCCATACCGCCCAAGGTCATGATATTGAAACTCATGTGGAGCACAAAGAGCAGTAAGACCGTGGCCGCCAAGACGCTCGGCACGGTGATGAGCGCGATCAAAGTGATACGGAGGTTGCGTAAGAATGCCAGAAGGACCAAGGCCGCGAGCAGCGCTCCGATCAGAACCGCATCGCGCACGCTTTTTGCAGCCGATCGGATCAGTGTGCTCTGATCATACCATTTTTGAACATGGACGCTGGGTGGCAATTGGCTCTCAAACCGATGCAGAACCTTCTTCACGGCCCGCGTAATCGCAACCGTATTGCCGCGCGGCTGCTGATAAATCTGCACGCTCACCGCCGGCTGCCCGTCGGCCACCACTTGCGTCCATTGCGGCTTTAAGGCCCGGGCCACTGTCGCCACTTCATCCAGGCGCACGATGCCGTTGCCGCCGGAACGCAGTACCGTGCGCCTGATATCCTGCAGGCGGTGCAGGCGAGTATCGGAAATCACAAGATAGAACCGATAGTTCTCCTGGAGATGGCCGACCGTCTTTAGGACGTTACTAGCCGAAAGGGCGCGGCCCACATCGCCGATGGTGAGCCCATACTCGGCCAGCCGTGCAGGATCGACCGTGACCCGGTACTCCTCGGTGCGTCCACCGAGGATCCCGACCCGAGCCACGCCCGGGATCGAAGACAAAAGCGGCCGCAAGCGATAGCGCGCCATGTCGCGCAGCGCCACCTGCGACACGCGCCGCGACGTAAACGTGTAGGCAAGCATGCGAAAGACCGTGGGGCGCATCCGGCGCACGACAAGACTAGCGTCTGCCGGCAGTTGGCGATCGACCTCGGCCACCGCCGCCTGGACCTCCAGGGTCGCGGTCGTCATGTCTTCACCCCACCGGAAATTGATGTAAAAATCGGCGCTGCCACGACTCGTCGTTGAACGCACACCGACCACCCCCGGAATACCGCGTAGTGCCTCTTCCACTGGATAAGTCACTTGAATGAGCATGCGCTTGGCGGGACGGTCGCCAGCGGTGGCATAGATCTCGACGCGCGGAAAGGCCACATGGGGGAACAGGGCGACCGGCAATCGGGTGCTCGCGAAGACCCCGCCCAACACAAGCAGGGCCATCAGGAAGAGTAGCGACCTGCGGTGGTGTTGTATCCAAGCCGTAAACGTCATCGGCTCAGACGCACCGGCATCCCGGGTTTCAACTCATAATTGCCCAGAACGACCGCTTCCATCCCGGGGGTGAGGTGGGGATCGATCACCTGGACGAAGCGCCCGTTGCGCGCCCCGAGACGGACCCTATGGATCTGCGCACGGCCGTCGACGACCGTATAAAGAACGTAGTGATGGCCAGCCGGCACGACCGCCGAGCGCGCCACCACCAAACCCAGAGGGGACACGACGGTAAAACGCCCTTCCACATATTCGCCGAGCAAATAAGGGTTTTGGGCCGGCAAGGTGGCGAACACATTGATCATATGGGTGGCCGGATCCATGACCCGCGAGATCACCGACACAAGTCCGTGGACATGGGCTTGGTTCGGGCCCTCAAAGGACGACAGCCGCACATTCTCGCCGACCCGAATACTCGGCACGTCTTCAGGCTCGACCCCCAGACGCACCTCCAGGCGATCGCCGGCCACGATAGCCATAAGCGGCTGACCAGGCTCGACCGTAGTCCCTTCCTGAACGAAGATGCGCTGCACCACCCCGCCCACCGGGGCTATGATCTTCATGCGCGTCGTGAGTCCCTCCTCATGAAACACGTGCACCTGCAATTTCGCATCATCGAAGGCCCTTTCGGCACGCAACAGGCTGGTACGCGTCGCCAAACGCAGCCGCAGGCGGACGCGCTCTTCTGTCAGCGCAAGGCGCGCCAGGCGCAGACGATTTCGGGCCTCCAACAAGGCCAACCGGGCCTTCGGTCCGGGCGTGAGCGCCAGCAACACGGCGTCTTGAGCGATGCTCTGCCCGCGGTTCACCAAGACCTGGGTGACCGAGACCTCAAACGGCTCAACCAAGACATGGATCGCCCATGGGGCGCCCACCACGCGCCCATAGGCCACTAAGCGATTGACAATCGGGGCCCGGCGAATCGGGGCGACCTCGACAGTCGCCGTGGGGGCAACGCGCGCGTCCCGGCGCGACCTCGATTGCGAGTTGGAACCGTGCCAGGCGATAATAAGCGCCACCGCCACGATCACAAGCCCGATCGCGCGCCGGGGCCTCATGCCAGTCCTCCGTTCGTGGCCGCTCGCGGCCATTCAAAACGCCCACTGGCCGCCTCCAGGGCTACACCCAGCTGGTCCAGGCGCGCCTTATCCTGCAAGAGCAACAGCCGCTCGGCCATCGCGCGACTCAGCAACTGGTAATAGGTCAGGGCCGCGATCCGATCACGTGCCAGCGCCTGGTGATAAACGATCTCTAGGTGGGCCAACGCCCGCACCGAGGATCGGACCCCGCGGATCTCAAGACGCAGATAGTGCATGGCCGCAAGCAAGCGGTAGATTTCGGTGCGAGCGGTATAAAGCCGGGCCGCGTAGGTTCGAAACAGCAGGCGGCGCGTAGCTTGGGCCACCGCAATGCGCCCTTGGTTATGGTTAAAGACCGGGAGACTGAGGCGGACCCCGCCCCCTAACGTATTGATATCGCTCGTGTCGCGCGCTCGGTCTATGCCGATGGTCATGGCCGGGAACTGGCCGGCGATGGCCGCCCGGAGCGCCGCATCTTGACTCCGGTACCCGCGCCGCAGCGCGGCCAAATCGAGCCGTCGGCGCGCCAGACCCTTAAGCCATACAGCCGCCGGCACCGATTGAGTAAAGTGCCCCACGCCTGGTCGACGGCTCCAATGCAAGGGCCAGTGCGCCCCGACCCCGAGCAACGCCCGGAGCTTGAGACCCTTCAGTGCGCAGTCCCGGCGGATCGCAAGCCGCGCCAATTCCGTCTGCCGCAGGGCGAGGCGCGCGGCGCCCGCCACGCCGATAGTGGCATAGCCGGCGGCCTCGGCATCCGAGAGAAGCTCGACGCTGTGCCGCAACGCCCGCACCTCGCGCGTCAGTAAGCGCGTTTCGCGGCGCCCGACCAAAAGTTCGTAGACCAGCGCCTTGGCCCGCGCCGCGACTTGCCACTCCTGCCACGCGACCATGAGATCGACAGCCTGGGCGTGGTCGCGGGCCACCCTGACACGAGCGGAACGGGTGACAAGAGAGCACAGTAATCGGCCCTGGGTGCCGCAAATCGCGCCGAAGAAACACGGGGGCGCCGTTTTGTGGCAAAGTGGAAGGTGGCGCCGCGGAAGACCGGTAGACCAATGGTGCT